>JAWOJY010000015.1:0-5265 GCA_033854515.1 Nitrospirota bacterium | reverse complement strand
CCCACTTGTCCAAGGTGGATTGTTCTTTGGGAGACAATATAATGGGCGGTGCCATTCTGCTCATAATGGCAGATGATACGGTATCTCATAATATAAGTCAAGTTAATTAAGACTCACTACACTAGTGGAGATAAAGGGGTGCCGCTTGGGTAAGCGCCCTTCGCATTGCAACAAGAAATTGTCCGCTTAATCGTTCGTCTTCGGCTCGAACCCGAACTGCTGACCGAACTGGTTCGCCGCTGCGACGCCCGCCTCCTGGAGCATCCTTTTGACGGTATCGTTGAGAAGCTCCTCCGACACAGAGAGCGACTTCGCGAGCGCTTGGAGGGCCACGCCTTTGCCGAAGTGCTCCTCGGCGATCACGATTTTCAAAAAATCCGCCTGGATAAGGGCCTCGAGCTCTTTGTCGGCTATGGAACAGATCTCGTATGACTGACGGAGTGTCTTTCCAGCCGCGATGGCCTCACGAAACTTGTTCACCGCCTCTTCATAGATCCTGCTCTCCTCAGGGGTGAACTCCTTGAAGTAGAATTCGGGCATGTCTTCTTTTTTGGCAGACTTTTTCTTCTTCATCGCTCAAAAACCTTTCAAAAATTATTTGTTCGGAATAACAGTATTTCGTGAATTGATATTTGATCGAAGCCGTAACCTCCGTTGCCGACAGAAGAAACTACATAACCCTTTTTTCCTTCGGCCTCCGCTCCGGCACGATGCGGCACTCGATCTTTCCGTCGTTCCACTCTGCTGAAACGTAAAGGCCGCAGAAGCAGCTCCCGAACTCCTTGATGTCCGGGTCGCGGTACACGCAGGGACAGACAATGTCCGCGTCCTTTTCCTTGCTGCCCCAGGCCAGGCGGCAGGGGCAGGAGCGGTAACCGTACCGGCCCTCGTTCGTTAGCAGCCCCCGCAGGATATCCATGACGAAATCTTTGTCCTTGTTGAGGCGTATGCCCTGGGACTCGGCGTATTTTGAAAGTATGGGATAAAGCTGTTCCGGCGTCATGTCAGGTTTAAAGCGTTCCGAAGCTTGCCTTCGTTGAATCCGACGATAATCGTGTCGCCTATGACTATCGTCGGGAAACTGCAGTCGGGGTTCATCTTCTTTACTTCTTCGAGTATCCGCTCCCGTTCGTTTCCTGCCAAAAGATCGACGTCCACGAACTCGGCCGCGATCCCGCAATCCTCGAAAAACCGCTTCGTTCGAATGCAGTGCGAACAGGTACTGAGCGTATAAAGTTTTATCTTCGGATGGTGGCCCGGTACCATACCGTTCTCCCAACTTAATTTTGTTCTCAGTATAACATGGCAAGTGAGGCGATGCAAATGAAAATGGCGGTCTTTTCGGAAAAAAGAGTAAAATAGACCGAAATTTTCTGTTCACGTGAACCAGAAAAAGGGGATGAAGTGCCTGGATCGCTCTCGTGAGATGCGGCCAAAGTGTTAGATCAGCTTACACCCGTTCCGGGTTCTGCGAAAGAGGAGATAAAGGTTTTACCTTTCCTCATACACTTGACATCGCCCCTCTTCGGTGCAAGAATTTAATCATGAGAAAGAAGTTCCTTCTAGTATTGTCACTGTTCATGATAATAACGTCCTGCGCCCCGGTGCTGAGCAGGCAACTCATGGATGAGGGCATAAGAAATGTTTCGTTCCCGAACCTCCTCCAGGACCCGGCGGCGTATAGCGGGAAACTTTTTATTCTCGGCGGATTGATCGTCGACACGAAGCTGACGGAGAGGGGCTCTGAGATCGAAGCGCTTTACGTCCCCGTTGATTCAAAAGGGAATCTGGAAGAAGATACCCACAGGTACGCAGGGGGCAGGTATCTCGCAATCTACCCGAAAGAGCGGGGCATTCTCGATCCGGTCATTTATAAGCAGAGAAGGGAAATAACCCTGGCAGGGGTTTTCACGGGAACGCAAAAAGGCAAGATTAACGAGATGGAGTACACCTATCCCGTTTTCGAGATCAAGCAACTCTACCTCTGGCCCGAGCAGCGGTATTACATGTACCCTTATTACTATCCCTATCCCTACTGGTGGTATTATGGTCCGCCCTGGTGGGGTCCCGGGCCGCCTCCACCGGGTTGGTGGTAGTAGGGACGTTCTTTGTTTACCTGGCGCTCCGGGAGGCATCGCTGTCGAAACTCACCGTATCAACACTGTCCTCTTCCTCCAGTTCCTTCCTTTCGCCGGAAAGTCGCTCCTGTAGTGCGCGCCGACGCTTCCTTCGCGGAGGAGCGCTGAACGCGTGATGAGCATCGAAGTCGCGATCATATTTTTCAGCTCGAAGACGCTCCGGTCCGGTGGGTGACTTTTCATCATCCGGTCCCATTTTTTGAGCTGCTTGAGCGCGGCGGTCAGGTCCTTTTTGTCCCGTACGATCCCGACCTTTTCCCACATGATTTTTTTGAGCGCCTGGCGGGTCAGCTTCACTTCGTCCCGGGACGGCGCCACCGCGCTGCCGGAAGCATCGATCCGGAGTCCGGCAGGAAGCGCGTTCTCAATCCGTTTTGCCCTCCGCGCGGCGTACCGCGCCGCAGCGAGTCCCGCCCGTTCTCCGTAGACCAGCCCCTCTAACAGCGAATTGCTCGCGAGACGGTTCGCGCCGTGCACGCCGGTGCAGGCGGTCTCTCCGGCGGCAAAAAGGCCGGCCACGGTGGTGGCTCCCCAGAGGTCGGTCTTCACCCCGCCCATGATATAGTGGGCGGCGGGAGAGACGGGGATGGGTTCGCTCGTGATGTCGATGCCGAGCTTCTTGCACGTTGCGTAAATACGCGGAAAACGGCTGATGATATAGTCTCCGTTCAGGTGCGTCATGTCAAGGTACACGTGGTTTGCGCCGGTGGCGGCCATTTCGGAATGGATCGCGCGGGTAACGACGTCGCGCGGCGCAAGTTCGCGCGCCGGATGATAGCCGTCCATGAACCGTAAGCCGTGGATGTTCCTGAGCATGCCGCCCTCGCCGCGCATGGCCTCGGAAAGCAGAAACTGCGGCGCGTCTTCGCGGTAGAGGGCGGTGGGGTGGAACTGAATGAACTCCATGTCCACAAGAGCCGCCCCGGCCCGGTATGCCATGGCCATGCCGTCGCCCGTTGCGACCGCCGGATTCGTGGTCCGCTCGTAGAGCTGGCCTGCCCCGCCGGTCGCGAGTATCACGGCGCGCGCGGAGATGATGACGACTTTGTTCGCCGCCTGCCGGCACACGACGGCGCCGACGCACCGGCCGCCCTGAATGATGAGGTCACGTGTAAACGCGAAGTCAAGCTTTGAAACCGAACCCATGGATCGGACCTTGTCGATCAGCACGCGCATGATCTCATGTCCCGTGGAGTCGCCGTGAGCGTGAAGGATCCGCCGCTTCGAGTGGGCGGCCTCCTGCGTAAAGGCCAGCTTTGTCCCTTCTTTATCGAATTCGGCCCCCCAGGAGATGAGCTCCCGTATGCGCATGGGGCCCTCTTCGACGAGTGTGCCGACGGCCCTGCGGAGGCAGAGCCCGTCGCCTGCCTTGAGCGTGTCCTCGAAGTGGATCGAAATCTCGTCTTCGTCGGAGAGCGCCACGGCCACGCCGCCCTGGGCGTACTCGCTGCTGCTTTCCGACGCGGCGTCCTTTGTCACGACGAGCACGTCGCCGCTTCGCGCGAGCTCAATGGCCGCCCTGAGGCCGGCCACCCCGCCGCCGATGACGAGGAAGTCGGTCTGTATGTATTCGGTGGTGAAAGACATTTTATAGCATAAGGCATAGGCAAAGAGCTACGCTCTGCGCTTGGCTCCATGCGCCATGCTCGTTCACTATTTCCCCGGTATGGCCTGCGGCTGCGGCACGAACGGGATCTTCCCCTCGATCGAGAGGAGCGTGTTCTGCCCCGGCACGAAAACGAAAGCGGCCCTGCCGCCGTCTTTCTGTACGATTCCTTCCTTGGTCTGCCACTCGGCATCCCACGTGAAATCTACCCTGGTCAGGCCCTTGTCGTCGACGAGAATGAGCATCTTTTTCTCAGCGACTGTGAAGCGGATGGTTACGTATTTTGCGAACACCGTCGCAATAGAGGCAGACAGCGCCTGACGGTCATGGAAGTTTTTGTTGAAGCGGGACATGAAACCGTCGAGGTCCTTCTTTTCGTAATCGTGGACCATGTCGTGGAGAGCGGTGAGGACGTGCTCAGCCCGGACTGCAGACTGCTGAGGCACGGATCTCTTGCCGCAGCCGACAGCGGGGAGTATTACAACGAAGAACATGATGAAGAGAAAGGAGATTGCGCGGTTCATAAGGCCTCCTGGCGCCGAAATTTCAAATCCCAAGGGATCAAACCATCGAAAACTTCACGTTCCGATCTGCCATCTCATACCTAATGCTTTTTATAAAATATTTTTCAAAAACTTCCCGGTGTACGATTCCGTTGCCCTCGCCACGTCCTCGGGCGAACCCTGGGCAACGATCTTGCCCCCCCGATCGCCGCCCTCGGGCCCGAGGTCGATGATCCAGTCCGCGGCGCCGATCACATCGAGGTTGTGCTCGATGACGAGCAGCGAGTGTCCTGCATCGAGCAGCTTGCGGAAAGCTCTGAGGAGCTTCGCCACGTCCTCGAAGTGCAGACCCGTGGTCGGCTCGTCGAACAGGAAGAGCTTGCCGTTGTGCGAGCTCTGCGCCGGCCCCGCGGCAGCGGCCGCCAGGTGACCGGCGAGCTTGAGCCGCTGCGCCTCTCCGCCCGAGAGCGTCGGCACCGGCTGGCCGAGCCGCACGTACTCGAGCCCCACGTCGGCGAGCGGGCGCAGCCGCACGCCCACCTCGCGCTGATCGGCGAAGAAGGCGAGCGCCTCGGTGACGGTCATCTCGAGCACCTCGGCGATGTTGGCGCGGCGCCCATTGGCACCCTCGCGCCGGATCTCGAGCACCTCGGCACGGTAGCGCCGCCCATCGCAGTCCGGGCAGCGCAGGTACACATCCGACAGGAACTGCATCTCGACGTGCTCGTAACCGTTGCCGCCGCAGGTCGGGCAGCGGCCGGTGCCGGCGTTGAAGCTGAACGTTCCCGCCGTGTACTTGCGCTCCAGCGCCAGCGGGGCGCGCGCGAACAGCCGGCGGATCGCGTCGAACGCTCCCACGTAGCTGGCCGGATTCGAACGCGTGGTCTTGCCGATCGGCGACTGATCGACCAGCACCACTTCGCTCACCTGGTGCGCGCCTTTCAACGCCTTATAGGCGCCCGGAGCTTCGGTCGGGCGGCCTTTCGTCTTCAGCAATGCGGGATAGAGCACATCCTGG
>JAWOJY010000014.1:0-6396 GCA_033854515.1 Nitrospirota bacterium | reverse complement strand
GAAAAGTGGCCATCTGGAACGACTTCGATACGTGGGGAAGGTTTGAAGCCCCTCAGGGAAACAACACGACCGCATCTGAAGTGTCGCCGTACCTCCCGTCGGGGAATCCGGGCATCATCTCTATCCGTGAAGCATGGATCGATTTCATGCTGCCCGACCTGCCCGTCGGCATCAAGGCCGGACATCAGCTTCTGCAGCTCAGCCAGGGGTGGTTCTTCCGCTCGAACTACATGGGTTCGGACGCATGGGTGGTGTATCTGCCGTCGGGCGGTAACACGTTCGCCCTTACCGATGTGAAGGCCTTTGAAAATGTCCCAGCAAAGGCCAGTGACGATATCGATTTCTATACCGCCCTCGGCAACTTCAAGCTGGGTGACGATATGACCGCGGGCTTCGACGTGACCTGGCTCGACGACCGCGCCGGCCAGCTTATAAGCGGGTATGAGACTTTCCTTACCCGCATTCCCGGCATTCCCGTCCCGCCAATCGCTCAAGGCATGTACCTCCTCAACCTCGGGCTCAACTTTACGGGCACCGTGGGGATAGTGAAGCTCAAGGGCGAGCTCGATGTGCAGGACGGCAACTGGAAGGGTGGTCACTTCGGCGGCACGGGGGACCTGAAGTTCGACGGCAACCAGATCGTGATTCAGGGCAGCATCCCGGTGGATATCGTCACCATCAACGCGACGCTGGCGCGCGGCAGCGGCGACAAGCGCTCCACAAACAACAGATACGAAGGCATAGTCGACTTCCAGGACATCGCACAGCACTACACGCTGCTCTACGAATATAAAGTGGTAACGGCCGCAGGGTTCCGTAACACGGGATTTGCAAATACCACGGCGGTCAGCGTCGGCGCTATGGTGAAACTGTCCAAGAGCGTCCAAGTGGGCGGCGATGTGTGGTATTTCGGGGCCACGGAGAAGGCGAACATCAACCCGGCCACCGGCGGATACGGCACCGGCGGCCTGTCACATGATGCGGGGACCGAGGTCGATCTCAAGGCCAACTGGCAGCTCTACGACAACCTCTCCTGGAACTGGACGCTCGGCTACTTCACGCCCGGTAATGTCTATAGGCAGGCAGACGGCTCGGGTAAGGACGCCGCGACCGGCCTTCAAGGCTACCTTGCTTTCAAATTCTAAGACTCCGTGAAGCCGCATTCATGAGGTAGAACAGTGAAGCCCCGGGGTGAACCTCCGGGGCTTTTTACACCGCACGTCTCTTTATTTTTTATTGTTGCCGAATCGCGGACAAATCTTGTGGGCGCCATTTTTGTGGTTCCTCCGCCATAGAGTCCGGCAATGTTGCTATAATTAAACCAGAAATTCCATGTCAAGTCGGACCATTCTTGAAAACTGCTTAGGCCACTGTCTGCAAGAAATAAAATACACTCCGTCAGAGGTCGGGCTCTCTTACGGCGTAAAAGGAGGATGGAACGTTGCCGGAACGGATCGTGGAATCCTTTCAAGTCAGGCGTCTCGACATTCTCGATGAAAAGGGTAATGCGGAGGCCGCGCTCACGCCTGCATTTACCGAGGAGGAAATGAAGAGGATGTACGAGCTTCTTGTTCTGTCGAGGACCTTCGACCAGCGGGCGCTCAATCTGCAGCGCGAGGGGCGGCTCGGCACGTACCCCTCCTTTCTGGGACAGGAGGCCTCCCAGGTCGGAAGCGCACTTGCTGTCGAGAAATCGGACTGGCTGTTCCCGTCGTTCAGGGAGTGCGGCGTGTATGTAGCGATGGGCTACCCGATGCACCTGCTCTTTCAGTACTGGGGCGGCGATGAGCGGGGCATGAGAATTCCCGACGGGATGAATGTCTTCCCTCTGAGTATTCCCGTGGGGACCCAGATCCCTCACGCCGTCGGCGCCGCTGCGGCCGCGAAATACCGGGGCGACCGGGTCGCCGCTGTCGTATATTTCGGCGACGGCGGCAGCTCAAAAGGGGATTTCCATGAGGGACTGAACATGGCGGGCTCCTTCAGGCTGCCCGTCGTGTTCATCTGCGAGAACAACCAATGGGCCATATCCGTGCCCCGCGAGCGGCAGACGGCCGCAAAAACCATCGCCCAGAGAGCATATGCCTACGGTTTTGAAGGCATTCAGGTGGACGGCAACGACGTGTTCGCCGTTTATAAAGCGACAAGGGACGCCCTTCAAAAAGCAAAAGGGGGCGGCGGCCCGACGTTGATAGAATGCTTCACGTACAGGATGGCGGACCACACGACGTCCGACGACGCATCGCGGTACCGGCCGAAAGAAGAGATCGAGACGTGGAAAGCGAAGGACCCCGTTCTGCGTCTGCGGTTGTACATGGAGAAAAAGGGACTCTGGACGGAGGCATATCAAAAAGAAGTTGAAGCGCGCGCAAAGGCCGCGGTCGACGAGGCCCAAAAAAAGGCCGAAACGACTGCTCCGCCCGACCCGCGGGACATGTTCACCTACACCTACGGCAGCCTCACGCAGAGGCAGACGAGACAGATGAAGGACTTTTGATATGGCGAATCTCAACATGGTCCAGGCCCTGAACCTCGCGCTGAGGGAAGAGATGGAGCGGGACAAGAATGTGGTCGTCCTCGGTGAAGACGTGGGGAGGGACGGCGGAGTATTCCGGGTGACCGAGGGGCTCCTCGGCCGTTTCGGCCCCGAGCGCGTCATGGACACTCCTCTCGAGGAGATAGGGATCGTGGGCGCCGCCTTCGGCATGGCGGTGTACGGTTTGAAGCCGGTGGCGGAGATCCAGTTCATGGGGTTCATATATTCCGCCGTCGATCAGCTGTTCTCGCACGCGGCGCGCATCCGGGCCAGGTCGCGGGGAAGATTCACCTGTTCCCTCGTCATCCGCACTCCCTACGGCGCGGGCGTCAAGGCGCTTGAACATCACTCGGAAAGTACGGAAGCGATCTTCTGCCACATGCCGGGCGTGAAGGTCGTCGTGCCTTCTTCGCCGAGCATTGCAAAAGGACTGCTCCTTTCCGCCATAAGGGACCCGAACCCCGTCGTATTTCTCGAACCGACGAGACTCTACCGGCTCATAAAAGAAGACGTGCCCGAAGTCGAATATACCGTGCCCCTGGAAAAGGCGCGGACCGTGCAAAAAGGGAAGGACGTCACGGTGATTGCCTGGGGCAGCATGCTCCACCGGACGATGCAGGCGATGGAAGGCTTCGACGCCGAGGTGATCGACCTGATAACGCTCAGACCCTTTGACGAAGAGACGGTGTTGCAATCGGTAAAAAAGACGGGACGGGTGGTGATCGTGCATGAAGCGCCCATGACCTGCGGACTGGGGGCGGAACTCTCGGCAACCATCGCAGAACACGCCATGCTTCACCTCAAAGCGCCCATCATCAGGGTAACGGGGTACGACGTCGTCATGCCGCTGCCGAAGCTTGAGGATTACTATCTGCCGAATGTAGCGCGGATACGGAAGGGCATTGAAACGGTGCTGCAGTATTAAATTAAAGAAGACCCTTTCGTAAGAGAATTGTGTGCGCCATTTCGGCCAACCCGCTTCGCTCGGTCGCTTAGCATGCCACAGGGCATTGACGGTTTCACAAGTTCCACTGTTTATCCCGCAGCACTTTCGCTCCGCACGTGCTGTTCGGGCTGGTAGAGTTTCCCGATGAGTTGCACGGCACGCTTACAGCGCCTCTCGCTTCGGGGCTGGCCGCCCTTATGTGGTAGGTCATTTCAACTGCTTTACGAAAGAGCCGAAAAGAAAGGATCACGAACATGGCGTTCAACTTTGTGCTGCCCGACCTGGGCGAGGGCATAACCGAAGGTGAAATCAGGAAATGGCTCGTCAAGGAAGGAGACGCCATAGAGGAGCACCAGGCCGTTCTTGAAATCGAAACGGATAAGGCCGTCGCGGAAGTTCCTTCACCAAAAAAAGGAACGGTCCTCAAGATCACCAAGGAAGAAGGAGAGACGATAAAAGTCGGCGAAGTGCTCATGGTCATCGGAGAGGAGGGCGAGAAGGTCAAAGAGCCGACCGCCGCTGAAGAGAAACCCGCGGCGGAAGAGCGGCCGAAATCGGTGTCCGTCGTCGGCGTTCTTCCCGAGGAAGAGGAGGCGGTCCTTGCCACGCCTGCTGTTCGGGCCTTCGCGAAGGAGCAGGGTGTCGCCCTCGAGAAGATCAAGGGGTCAGGCCCGGGCGGAAGCATAACACGTGAGGACGTGCTCAAGGCTTCGAAGCAGGCACCCAAGGCCGAAGACCAATACGGCGCCGTCGAGAGGACCGCCATCAGAGGATTGAGGAAGACCATAGCCAGGAATCTCGTGTTTGCCCAGAAGACGACGGCATTCGTGACGGAAACGGACGAGGCGGACATCACCGATCTCTGGGCCTTGAGGGAGCGGGAGAAGAAGCCGCTCCAGGAGAAGGGGATACGCCTGACCTTTATGCCTTTTTTCATCAAGGCCGTGCTTCATACGCTTATGGAGTTCAGCCTGTTCAATTCCTCCGTTGACGAAGAGCGCGAAGAGATCATCGTGAAGAAATATTACAACATCGGCGTCGCCGTTGACACGCCGGAGGGGCTGATTGTCCCGGTGGTCAGGAACGCCGACAAAAAAACCGTCCGCGAGCTGGCTGCGGAACTGCAGGACCTCGGCCAAAAGGCGCGGGATCGGACGATCAAGCTTGAGGACCTGAAAGGAAGCAATTTTACGATCACCAATTACGGGGCTTTCGGCGCCACCTTCGCGACGCCGATCATCAATTATCCGGACGTGGCGATCCTGGGGACGGGAAGAATTACGGACAAGCCCTGGGTCAAAGGAGGCCGGATCGTTGTGCGGAAGATTCTTCCCCTCTCTCTCACGTTCGACCACAGGGTGAACGACGGCGCCGTGGCGGCCCGTTTCCTGACACGGCTTATCAGCTATCTCGAAGACCCGGCATCAATGTTCATCGAGAGCGCATAGCCTTGCCCGTCCGGCGGTGGGCGCGAGAAAACGTCGAGGCGATTTCACCCCGAAGAAAACGAGCACTCGAAGATGCAACGAAGGTACGATAAACGAGCCGTTGACGCCTGTCGTCGCGAGCTTCGCGTCGCTGCTCACCTTTTACCTTTCTTGCCCGTTACTACGACGGTGTCTCCCGTTATCTTCGTTTTGACACCCCTGAACCGCGTCTGCGTGAGCCAGGCTTTCATCTCCTGCGGAGTGTAACACCTGCCCTCAGCCGTGTTGACGAGCATGTTGACCGAGAAGAGCGCCCCGGGGACCGGGAAGGCCCTGTTCTTTTCCAGGAGAAATTCCTGGATCGCGATCCTTCCGCCGGGGTTCAGCGCCTTGAACGACTTTGAAAGCAGCGCGAGGCACTCGTATTCGGACAGAGAATGGAATATCTGACTGATGAATACGAGGTCGTATCCGTTGCCGATGTCGTCCAAATGGAAGTCTCCGCCCTTGAATTCTATATTTCTTATCCCTGCTTCGCCCACTACCTTCTTCGCAATGTCAATCGTATTGGGGAGGTCGAAGAGGGTGACGGAGATTCCCCTCCGGGCGAGTTCCATACTGTAGGTCCCGGGACCGCCGCCCAGGTCGAGCGCTTTTTTCACGCCCCGCGGGCCGACGGCCTCGATGACGCCCTGCGCGCGGTACACGGCGTTGTTATGCATGGCCCTGATGAACGACTCGTGGTCGCGGCTCCCCGTACGGTTTGGCAGGCCCGTCTTCACGACCTCATCGAGACCGGACCATGACTTCCAGAGGCTGTCGGCGTGGCGCAGCATGTCGCCCTGGTACCAGGGGCCGTCCTTAAGAAGAAACTGCTTTGCCGTGGCCGTGTTCCGGTACTTCGCGCCCGTTTTCCCGAGCAGCCCGAGCGCCGAAACGGCATCGAGCAGTATCTCCGTGGCCCGCGGGTCGGTCCCGATGGCGGCGGCAACTTCTGCGGCGGTCTTCGGACTCCGGAGGTGTTCAAAGATCGCATAGTTATTCGCCGTCAGCACAACGCGTGAGGCCCGGAACCCTCCCCAGAGCCGCGCGAATTCCTGGATCTGTTTTGTGAAATTTTTGTTCATAAAATGTCTGTCCTTTCCGTTTATGATTGTCAAGCCGCACACGGCCATCATATCGTAAAATCGGAAAGAAAGTCAATCGTCACGACGGGAACGCGTCCCCGCCGATTTCGCAGGGTCGCGTGGAACAAAGCATTTTGTTTTCCTTGCGTCTTGTCCGTCTTTGCGTTGAGCCGGGATTTTTCCGTCGCTCTCTGCTTGAGGCAGGCCGTTATGGAAATTCCGTACAAACCGGATTGGTTTCATCATATTTCTTTTGAGACGCCGCGCTAACGAAAGGAACGGCGCTATAATATAATTATTAACGTTGTCTGTGGTTGTTCCTTCCTTGCGACTGAGGATCTGCCATGGAGAGCGCCTGGT
>JAWOJY010000013.1:0-6705 GCA_033854515.1 Nitrospirota bacterium | reverse complement strand
CGAGCAGCTCGACCGCCTCTCTTGAATCACCTTCTTTTTTTCTATAGCACAACCAGGAGAGAAAAGCAAGAAATATTTATACGAATGGATCGCGCGGAGTTTTTTGAGGGCCAGGAAATTCGACGACGATACATTAATTAATTGATTGATTGAAGAAGCCTCACAGGACAGACCGGTCAGAAACCACAAACTGTTCGCGAGTCTCAGGTCGCTGCCCTTCATGTCCTTCGCGGCGATCGAAACTCCCAGAAAAAGAAACGCGGCTCCGTACAGAAGATAGAGCAGATACGTCAGGGTAATGTGGGCAAAGAGATCAGCCATACATTCGTGTGTACAAGGCTACTCCGCGCCCTCGCCCGAGGGCGCCTCGCCCGCCGAAGAGAAATAAGCGAACCATCTGTAGAGCATGTCCGCGAGGGCAATGATCGCGAGGGCGGCCATGACCGAGACGAGGAGAGCGTCGATTTTGAAGGTAAGCGACTCCGCGGCCGATAGGGCCCTCGATGCCTTGTCGAGAAACAGTACTATGAGATCCCACGACGCGGACAAGGTGGTCGTGAACATGAAGAGCATCGGAATGAACGTGGTCCAGGCGTAGCGCGCCTTGCCGGATTTTATAATGACCGTCGTGCCCACGCCGAAGGCAATGGCCGACAGGAGCTGGTTCGAGACGCCGAACATGGGCCAGATCGTCGAGATGCTTCCGGAATGGATGAGGTACGCCCACGCCCCGACGACCAGAAAACTCGTCACGATGATGCCCGGCATCCACCGCTGGCGCGCGAGCGGCTTGTACACGCGGCTGCCGAGTTCCTGGAGCAGGAACCGCGCGACCCGCGTGCCCGTGTCCACGGTCGTGAGAATAAAGAGCGCCTCGAACATCAGCGCGAAGTTGTACCAGTACGCCATGAGTCCCCTCATGCCCGGAATGCCCGAAAGGATCGATGCCATTCCCACGGCGAGCGAAACCGCGCCGCCAGGTCTTCCCACCACGTCGGTCCCGACCATGGCCGACAGTTCATGAATCCGGCTCACGGGGAACCCGAGCGCCGCGAGCGCGTCGAAGGAAAGCATGCTGTTCATCGCGAAATAGTCTCCGGGAATGAGCACGGTCGCGGCGACAAGCGCCATCATGGCAACGAACCCTTCGGCAAGCATCGCGCCGAAACCGATGACCGGGATGTCGTTTTCAGACATGATCATCTTGGGCGTCGTTCCCGATGATATGAGAGAATGAAACCCGGAGATCGCGCCGCAGGCAATGGTGATGAACATGAAGGGAAAGACCCTGCCCGGAATGACGGGCCCGCCCCCGCTGATGAACCGCGTGGTTGCGGGCATCTGGATCACCGGGGCGATGAAGAGCACGCCCAGGACAAGGAGCAGCACGGTCCCGATCTTCATGTACGTGGAGAGGTAATCGCGGGGGCAGAGGAGCATCCAAACCGGGAGCGCCGAAGCGATGAACCCGTAGAGCGCGATTGAGACCACGAGCTGGTTCTTCGTGAGATTAAAGAACGGTTCGAGAAAAGAGCCGGGGATATAATGTCCAACGAAGACCGCGAGGAGGAGCAGCATGAATCCGATTGCGCTCACCTCTCCGACCTTGCCGGGCCTGAGACGGTACAGATAGAGCCCCATGAAGAGCGCGATGGGGATCGTGACCGCGATCGTGAACGTGCCCCAGGGACTCCTGGCGAGGGCGTTGATCACGGCGAGCCCCAGCCCCGCGAGTGCCACGATGATGATGAAGAGAATGGCCAACGATGCGGCAATGCCGCCCACCGGGCCGATCTCGTCCTTTGCGATCTGGGCGAGCGAGCGGCCGTTTCGCCGGACCGAGGCCGCAAGGATCACCATATCGTGGACCGCGCCGCCAAGCGCCGCTCCGATCAGAATCCAGAGAAAACCCGGGAGGTAGCCGAACTGCGCGGCGAGCATGGGGCCGATGAGCGGGCCCGCACCGGCGATTGCGGCGAAATGATGGCCGAAGAGCACCCACCGGTTCGTGGGATGATAATCCACTCCGTCCTTGAGATTATGGGAAGGCGTGACTTTGTTACCGTCGAGCGAAAGGACCTTGGCACAGAGGAACGACGCATAAAATCGGTAGGTAATGACGTAGAAGCACCCTGTAGCCGCGATGAGCCACAGGGCGTTCACTTTTTCATGAGGGCTGAAGATGCCCGTCAAAGCTGCGACCGAAACCGCTGCAACAAAGGAAGCAGCGAACCACACTAGCTTCTTAAGCATGCCATATTTTATACTCCAATTGGGAATTACTGTCAATTCGGATGCCGGAGTTAAACAGTCTGCTGAAAAATTTGAAACTGGTGCTGATCGGGTTGCGAGGAAACGCTGTTACAACGCAGGAGAAATGGAAATACCCCGAGGAAGACAGGCGGCAGGAAATGTCATAACGTCAGGATGACGAGTTAACCCGTGGTAAGTGATTTTAACAATTCAAAAATGGCCTTTTTAACTTTTTTGTCTTTTATGCCTCTGAAAAGCTGGAGGAGCGCTTGTTCATCGTCGGAAATCCGTCCATAGGGGGCAGGCGCCTCGGCCACCATCTCCCGGTCTGTCCGGAAAAACTGTGTGATGGGCACGTTGAGGGCCTTTGCGATCTGTTTCAGCCGCTCAACGCTGATATTATCGATGCCGCTCTCGTATTTCTGGATCTGCTGATAGGAAACCCCCACCAGTTCCGACAGTCGTATCTGGGTAAGGCCCTTTGCTTTTCTGAATTCTTTTATAAGCTGTCCGGTGTTCCTGTATTCTTTTTTCATCGACCCCACTTTAAAAAATATCGGACAAAAAGTCTATCAATTAAGGGTTGTTTTTTAACTTGACAAATGCTACTCTGGGTTGTATAAAAATACTGGCTTTTTAACAGTCGCGGACCGAATATGCTGGTGAGAAAAACTATTCTTGTGGTGGATGACGACAAAACAATCAGCGGCCTCCTTCGAGATATGCTGGAATCCGACGGCTTCGAAGTGCGATGTTGCAACAACGGACGGTCTGCTCTTGAACTGTCGAAGGAGAGGTGCTTCGATGTGATCGTTGCTGATTACCACATGCCCGGAGGAAACGGAGCGGATATCGTGAGGTCCTTTCGATGCCGGTGCTCCGACGCTCTCATCGTCGGCCTGAGTGCGGAGCCGAAAGGCGAAGAATTCAAGGAAGCCGGCGCCGACATATTTTTTAAAAAACCCTGTTTGTTCCGGGAACTCCTGGCAATAATCCATGAACGACAGCCTCCGGGCTGCCCGGGTCTTCCGAAAAGTTAGCAAGAAAGAAACACTCCGATTCATGGAAAGCCGTTGTTTTTTCTAATATCTTTTTTTCGACATACCCTAAAAATACCCCGTCGCGGGAGTTGACAAAATATTCAGGGAGAACTAAACTGTTGAAGCTTCTTACTTTACGGAGTGTATATTTGAGCAGCGAGTCGATTCTCGTCATAGATGATGACAAAATTACACGAGATGTCCTCAGGGCGCTTTTAGGGTCCGAAGGCTTCATCGTCAGTTGTTGCGAGGATGGGATCTCCGCAATCGATTTGATTAAAAAAAAGTCTTTCGAAATAGTCATCACGGACTATAAAATGCCGGAAATGAACGGAGACGAAGTCACCAGGGTCGTGCGGCATCATTGTCCAGATGCCTTTATTATCGGTTTCAGCATAGATGTCAAAGATCAGGCTTTTATCAGGGCGGGCGCAAACGTTTTCATAAGCAAACACGATCTGGCTCAGAAACTTATTCCAGTGATCAATGACAGGATACGACATCGACGCGCATTAGAAAGTCCGGACCGGCTTCAGCCCAGGAGGCGGAATCATGGGACCACTCCATGATGTTACAAAACATATAGAATCGTGGCTTACTGAGCGGGGCCTGAATGAAGACGAAATAGGACGGGGGATGAAGCTCCTTCTCGGAGAGGACTGGAAACGGATCAGCGCTTCCGAACTGATGAACAGGCTCAGGGCCGAAGGATTTACAATGTCTGATAAGATGCCGGCGTTTGCCGATGAGCTCGAAGGGCTCGTACGCGGTGCGCTCAAGCTGGAAGATTTTCGCCGTCGGCCGATATGACGGGCCGGACGGCGTGAAAGAGGGGCAAAAGATATGGGCACTGAAGCTTGGCACAAATTGGCTTGCGGAAATGATCCTGTCGCACTGGGGATCGAGGATGAAAAGACCAGGAAATGGGACACCGATAAGCTTATCAAACATATTGATCAGTGCGAGAAGTGCAAGGAGTACTTTACCGATTATTTCATACGCGGCAAGATGGCGTAAACTTGTGAGACAAACGTCATCGTTTGCGGATGAGTCCGGAGTCGCCCCGCGGGGAGCGCTCACATCAGACGGGCGGAACAAGGAGGTACGACCGTATGGCTGACAACGTGGAAAAGGAGATAGTGTCCATAATTTCGGATGTCTCGGGCTTTGATAAAGAAGAAATAACCCCGGACAAAAACTTTTTTAAAGACCTGGAAGTGGATTCCATCAAGGCGATCGAGATCACCGTTGCAATCGAGAAAAAGTTCAAAATATCCGTACGGGATGAAGATGTCCCGAAGATTACAACCGTGAAAGAAGCCGTCGGCCTTGTTGAAAAATTATTGGCCCAGAGCCCTGCTAAATAATCGTGGAAGAAGCAAAGCGGATTGTAGAACTCGCCCAGCTTATTCCCGCCAGGAACATCAATTTTTACATCGATGCCTGTTGCGCTATGAGTGCCGTTAACCTGAATGATATTCTGGGTTTCGGCGAGACCGATATTACAACGCTGAGAAGCCTGATCATGGAGGACCAGCTGAAGGCAAAACCGCAAGCCGCCATAGAAATGCTGATTGCCTATCTGAAGGACGCCGCCGGCAGGATCGGGACCCGCGAAGGCGTGAAGATACTCGGCAAATTGATAATCACCCACTTGCGGAAGGGAGAATTTCAGGAAAAAGGCGGCCCCTTCACGAAGCTCCCTCTCAGTTTTCTCGGTTACGCGGTCGCCGAAGATTTAATGCTTCACGGTCTCGGGCCGAATTATTCTTTCGTGGGAAAGTTCCTGGACGAACTCGTTAAGAACGAAATCATAAAGCCCGGTTTCTCGGATTACACCCCGCAAACATATGAATATATCCGTACCAGGTGTACACGATACACTCGCGAAGATATGGCGGCGATCTTTTTAGGTTATTCCTTGGCAAGCAAAGGCAGTCTTCTTCCCATAGTCCCCTTCCCTGCCAGGCCCGTCGGGTTTGTGTCCGTCCTTATTTCGGAAATAAAGAAGCTGCTACCGCAGCTCCCCGTTCGATAAAGCACTGGGGATCTTCGGCCAGGAGATCGTCTTCACCCTTCGAGCGGGAGAAAGCGTACGCTATGGCCCTGCAGCCCCTGCAGTGCGCCCACCGGCTGCAGCCGCCGCATTTGCCCTTATACCTGCTTCTGTCCCGGAGCGATTCCAGGACCGGCGAAGAAGCCCACAGCTCACGGAGCGAGTCCCTCCTTACGCTGCCGATAGACACCGGCAGCCTCCTGCAGGGTGTGACGCTCCCGTTCGGCAGAATGGTCAGCCCCGAGACGCCGGCGGCGCAGCCGCTGACGGCTATGTTCCCTGCGTCTCCGTCGGGCTTTACTTTCATCTGTGATGCGACCGGATCCCCGGTGACGATGTCGAGGCCCTTGATCCGGAGATCCAGCAGCGATTCGTACAGCTCTTTCACTTTCTCCGGAGCGAGCGTGTGCGACAGAAGCGCCCGTCCCCTGCCGGTCGGCACGAGCCGCGAGAAGCCGACCCTCCGGGCACCAACGTGGGAAGCGAAGGCGACGATTTTTTTCACTTCGCCGGCGTTGAGGTCCGAGAGCGTGACATTCAACGTGACGCTGACGCCGGCGTCCACCAGGTTTTCAATGCCTCCGACGGACAAGGCGAAACTCCCTTTGCCCCTGATGGCGTCGTGCGTTTCCTCCGGACCTTCAATGCTCACCTGGACGCCCTTAACGCCGAGTTCATGAATGACCTTCGCGCGTTCCCTCGTAATCAGCGTACCGTTGGACAAAAGATAGGCGTCGATGCCGTATTTTTTGATTTCAGCGAGTATCGCGAAGAGGTCCTTTCTAAGAAAGGGCTCCCCGCCCGTAATGTTGATGCTCGGAGAAAAGGAGATGTCGTACGTTTCCGACCAATCGGAAAGCATGGCGGACACCTCGGCCACCGTGGTCTTGATCTCGAGCAGGGACATTTCTTCTATACCCCGCTCACCCTGGTAGCAGTGCCTGCACCGGAGATTACAGTTTTCGGTGAGATGCCATTGGATAAAGAATTCAAAAGCCTGGCTCGTCGACATATATTTATATTATTGAGAAAATGCGCGCGTTCCGGATATGAGTTTAAGGGGACAGACGCGGCACGGACATGTACTACAGCTCGACATGTCGCCGCGTCTGCCTCGGACCAATTCGTTGCCGACCGGCAACTTCTAGCTCTTTCAGCCTTTTCATTTGTGGCATACCGTACCAGGATTCAGCTTCGCCATCTGCTTCATGGCGGTCCAGTAGGCAGCCTCTTTGACCAGAGCCTTCTTGCTCACTGTCTTCTTCATCCTGTTTCACCTCCTCTCGCCGCTATGCGTATTGTCAAACTTCAACCACAGAGTCCTCAGAGAACGTCTTGAATGGGAGAGAGTAATAC
>JAWOJY010000012.1:0-8649 GCA_033854515.1 Nitrospirota bacterium | reverse complement strand
CTTGCCCGAGCCGGAAGGGCCCATGATGGAAAGAAATTCGCCTTTCCTGATGCTGAGAGAAACGTTTCGCAGCGCGTGCACTTCCCGTTCTCCCTGCCGGTACATCTTGCTCGCGTTCTTCAGTTCGATCATCGTTCACCTCAATTGTACTAATTTCTAAACTGCAAATCCGAACCCGGACTAACTGGGCCAAGAGCAGAAACAAAGCCATCTCTCGCAAAGCCCGCAAAGAAAATCCCAGACTTTGGTTCTAAAACCAATGATTCGGTCTTTTCTTTGCGAGCTTAGCGCGAAAATTTCTTTCAGTTCTAATTTAGAATTTGTTTTTCATCATTGCCTTTATCTTCGCCTCGCACAAGGTCAGCCACTTGATGTCGGCCTCGGCGTGGAACAGCCCTGCGTCCATGAGGAGTTCGGTAGTGAGGCCATCGGGGGCCTTCGCCTTCTTTTTCAGTTCCACCTTCTGGTGCGTGAGCCGGTTCATCTGCTTGAGATACAGCGTCTTCTGTTTGTCGATCAATTCAAGGACCGGGGCGGGGTTGTCCTTATCCATGAACACCAGCTTGATGAAGAACTCATCTCGCAAGGCCCGGACACGGTTGACGGGCGTAGCCAGCCATTCTTCCAGCTCTCTTCTCCCTTTCCGCGTGATGCTGTAGATCTTGCGGTCAGGCCGCTTGTCCTGCGCCTGACGGTCGTGGGTGACAAGCTCTTCTTTCTCAAGACGGTCGAGCGTGGAATAGATCTGTCCGTAATTCAGGCTCCAGAACTCACCGACCTTTTCATCGAAGCTGCTCTTCAGCTCGTACCCGTGCAGGTCCTTTTCAGCAAGGATGCCGAGCATGGCGTACTTCACCGACATATATATCCTCCAAATATATAAAAGTATATATATAAGATTCTAAACTTTGTCAAGAAAAATTATTGAGACCATAACGCGAAGCAAAGACCTGACGTTTGAAATATGCAACAGCAGGTGGAAGAGTGCCCTTGCAAATCGAGGAAATCATGGTATCATAGTGGAACGTTTGACCGTCAGCGCAGGGGGGCGCGCCATGGAGACGACGACTCCAAACCGTTATTCCATTCTCATACTGCTCGGTGCGGTATTTCTTTCGATTTCTTTCGCAATCAGGTTCACGCTCTTCCTCATGGCGCTGCCGAACATGGATGTCACGGCGGTGATGCTGTTCAAGGTTTACGGTGTCGGCCTGTTCTACGACCTTGTGACGTTTTCCTATTTCGCCGCACCCGTCGCCCTGTACCTTATGCTGGCGCCTGCCTTGCTCCTGAAAAACCGGTGTCACCGCCTGGCGGCCAAAGTGTTTTTCTTCCTGACGATTTATGCGCTGCTTTTCGACGGAGTCGCCGAGTACTTCTTCTTCGACGAGTTCGGCACCCGTTTCAATTTCATTGCAGTCGATTACCTCGTCTATACCCGTGAAGTAATCGGTAACATTCGCGAATCCTATCCCCTGAAACCGATTTTCGGCGCAATCTTTGTTGCCGCGGCCGTCCTGGCATTCGCATTGAGAAAGCCGATTGACCGGGCACTGATCATCGAGAACGAGGGTCCAAGGCGTCTGCGCTACGCGGGCGGCCTTGCGCTCGTCGCGCTGCCGTTTCTCTGCTTCGCCTTTGTCGATCTTTCCTTCACCGCTGTTTCCTCGAACAACTTCGCCAATGAAACGGCGGGGAACGGAATATACGATCTCTTCGCGGCATTCCGCAACAGTGAACTTGATTACGAAAGGTTCTATCCCACGCGAGGGGAGGCCCCGGTGTTCGCGCGGCTGCGCACGCTGGTGACGGAGCCGAACAACCGGCTGGTTTCCGGCGCTGGGCGGGACATCACCAGAGAAATCAGGAACGAAGGAAACCCGAAGAAACTGAACGTAATCGTCGTAGTTGAGGAGAGCCTGAGCGCGGAATACCTCGGCGCCTTTGGCAGCACGGGAAACCTTACGCCCAATCTGGACCGCCTGGCGAGGGAGTCGCTGTTTTTCACCCACGTCTATGCTTCCGGCACGCGCACGGTGCGGGGGCTCGAAGCTCTTGCGCTTTCCACGCCGCCGCTTCCCGGAGAATCGGTGGTGAAGCGGCCGCACAATGAAAATCTGTTCTCCTGGGGCTCGCTCATGCGGTCCCTGGGCTACGACACCAAATACGTCTACGCCGGCTACGGTTATTTCGACAACATGAACGCGTTTTTCAGCCATAACGGCTTCGACGTCGTCGATCGAAGCGATTTTGCCAAAGACGAGATTACCTTTGCGAATATCTGGGGCGTCTGCGACGAGGACCTCTTCCGAAAGGTCATTAAGGAGGCTGGCAGGTCCCGGGCAGCGGGAAAACCTTTCTTCACCATGGTGATGACCACATCGAATCACCGTCCCTTCACCTACCCGGAAGGAAGGATCAATATTCCTCCAGGAACAGGCAGGGGCGGGGGCGTAAAGTACGCCGATTACTCGATCGGCAGGTTCATCGAGGAGACGAAGAGGCAGCCGTGGTTCAGGGACACCCTGTTTGTCATCGTTGCGGACCATTGCGCCGGCAGTGCCGGCAAGACACACTTGCCCGTGAAGCGCTATGAGATTCCGTTGCTGATCTATTCTCCCGCCCATGTACAAAAGGGAACCGTGGATCGGCTTGCGAGTCAGATCGATGTCGCGCCGACGGTTCTCGGTCTCATGAACATGAGTTACCGAACGCGCTTTCTCGGCAAGGACATCATGAAGATGCGGCCTGGCGAGGAGAGAGCATTTATTGCAACCTACGAACTGCTAGGATATATTAAGGGCGATCTGCTGCTGGTCAGCGAGCCGCGCAAGCCGATCGCCGGATATCGATCAGACAGAAAAAGCGGCGCAGTTAAGATGACCGAACCACCCGCTGAAATGGTAGAGGACATGATTGCCTACTACCAGGGCGCTTTTTCGCTGTATAAGAACCGGCAGCGGTGATACATTGCTTCCGGTGACAGCTCCGGTCGTGAGTTATGATCTGGTGTTTGGGAAGCAGCAGGGAGAAGCTCGTCTGCCGGCCGCTTTCTGCGTGGCATCATTCGTAGGCAAGCGCTTCCGTGATATTGGTCTTCGCCGCGCGGCGGGCGGGGTAGACGCCGGCCAAGGCTGAGAGCACTGTCGAGAGCCCCAGCGCCCAGAAGATCGAAGCATAGTCTATGTGATAGTGCATGCTCGCGCCGTAGTCCCCGCGAAGGAAGCCCTCCAGGCTCATCCAACCGATGATCATCCCCGCTCCGACGCCCAGTGCACCGCCTACGATGCCGAGCAGCATGGACTCGATTATGACGACGCGGGAGACCTGGCTTCGGAGCATACCGACAGAGCGAAGGATGCCGATCTCGCGCGTGCGTTCGAGTACGGACGCGAGCAGGGTGACGATGATGCCGAGGCAGGCGATCAGCATGGTGATCGCGTTGACCGCGTGGTTGACGGCGAAACCCTGTTCGATGACCTTGCGGATCTCCTTCTTGAACTCGCGCGCCGGCAGCACGAAGAGCTTTCGGTCCCTGCCGAACTTCTGCGCAATTGCCTCCCGCACGGCCTCGACATTCTCACCGGGTTTTATCCGCACCGAGAAGGAATCGGCAAGATGTTCCTTCCAGTACCGGTGGTACGTATTCATGTCCATCAGAATAGAACCGGAGTCCGAACTGTAATCCACATTGATCACGGCGACCGTGAAGCGGACAGGACCTTGCGGGGTGGGAAGCAGGACGGAGTCACCCGGTTTGACGTGCTCCTTTGCCGACAGCGCCTCGTTCATGGCGATATAGTTCCGGCCCGGCAACAGCCGCCGCATGTCCTCGCGTTTTCCTTCGGCGATCGTGAACGGGCTGTACTGCATTCTGCGGGCTATGTCCAACGTGAGGAGCAGGATACGCCTGCTTTTGTAATTGACGTATATCTTGCGGAACGGGTCTGCCGAAAGCACGCCCGGGACTTTTTCGATCTCTTTCCACATATCGACGGGCATGGGAATGTTCTGGGCGCCGGTGGTAGCTATGGGATGGCCCGAGGTCACGATAATGTCGCCTCGGACGTAGGAGTCTATCCAATCCATCACAGACTGCTTGGTGCTGTGAATGATGCCGGCGGAACTGACGAACACCGAGATGCCGTAGAATATTGCCGCCGCTGCAACGGCGTTTCTGCCGATGTTCTTTTGAAGATTAAGACCTGCGAGCCTGCCCGAGGCCCCCACGAACGGAGAAATGACGCGCCGGAACAGGACAAGGAACCCCTGCAGTAGCGCAGGCGTTGCGAAGGATATCCCGAGAAGCAGAAGGATCGTGGCGGCGAACATGACGTGCGTGCTGTGCAGATAGGGTGAATGCTGAACGGTCTTGTAGAGCAGGAGCATCACGGCCGCGAGGAAAACGAAGAGCGCGGAGACGACCTTGAGTTTTCCGCTTGACAAAAAACCTTCCTCGGAATAGGGGACGGAGCGTATTGCCGATATGGGGCTTATGCGCGCGCTCGTGAGCGCGGGGAACAGGGCAGCCGCGAGGCTTGACAGCATCCCGATAATGAACCCGATCATGGGATCGGCCCAGGTGAACGAGATCTCGGAAATAGACGTCCTCATATAAAGTTCGGACACGGTCTGTCCGACTGCTCCTATAGCAGAACGCGCAAAAAGGACGCCGACGGCCGCGCCGAGCGCGGAGCCCACAATGGCTATTATGAAGGTCTCGCCGAGGAAGAGCGCAATGACCTGGCGCCGGGTCGCGCCGAGGGCGCGCAAAATCCCTATTTCCTTTCTTCGCTGCACCACGGAGATAGAGACCGCGTTGTATATGAGGTACATGCCGACGAACACGGCGATGAAACTGATGAGATTGATGTTCTTCTGAAAATGGGAGATAAGCATCTCGACCTGTTTGGTCCTGCCTGCCGGCGTGTCGACGCTGTAGCCCTCGGGTATGGCCTGTTGAATGCGGCTCCGCACGGTCTCGAGGTCGGCGCCGTGAATCATGGTCACATCTATCCTGTCGATGAGCCCGTCCTTACCGAATGCCATCTGTGCGGCCGGAAGGTCCATGATCGCGATATTGCCGCCCATGGTTTTCGCCGGACCCTCGGGGTCGAGCATGCCGCGTACGCGGAAGGTCTGGATGCCATTGACGGTCTCGACCCTGATTTTCTGGTCTATTTTTACGCCTTCCCGCTCCGCGAGCGCCCGGGTAACGAGGATGGAGTCGGGCCGTGCGAGAAACAGAAGCGGATCGGGAATGTCGGCGCTCTCGTCGGAGAGCTTGTAGTCACGGACGTTACTGTCCTGGAGAACGTCCACGCCGAGGATCATGAGCGTGTTCTCCCTGGCGCCGTAGAGTATGCCTTGAGTGTCGATCACGGGTACGGCGTACTCGACGCCGGGCACGGACTGGACGCGTTCGAGGAGGCCCTCGGGAAAACCGGCGGCCGCGCCCGTGATCTGGAGCGCCGCTCTTCCGGTCACGCGGTTGATCGAGTCCTCGAAGGAGTGGATGACGCTCTTGTTCACGATGCCGATAGAGACGATCGCGGCCACGCCGAGACAAATTCCGACCACAGTCATGACCGTGTGGACCACTTGGAGCCTGACGCGTTTTGCGCTGATATGAAGGAACAGGTTCGCCAGGTTCATAATGCCCGTCCTCCTGCAGCGGTATCCTCCGAAAGACTGCCGTCCTGAAGGGTGATCACCCGTGTCCCGTACGCCGCGGCCTTGGGGTCATGCGTTACCATGACGATGGTCTGACCCTCGGCGTTCAGGCCCTTGAGGAGCCGGAATATATCCTCGCTCGTACGGGAATCGAGGTTTCCCGTTGGTTCATCCGCTAGGAGCACCGCCGGGCCCGTGATCAACGCCCGGGCGATGGCCACGCGCTGCATTTCTCCGCCCGAGAGCTGCTCAGGCCGGTGTTCGGTTCGCTCGCCGAGTCCCACTTTCCGCAGAAGCGCTTCAGCTTTGGGTTTGACCTTCGAATAGGGTATGCCCTCGAGCAGGAGGGGCAGACTCACGTTTTCGGACGCCGTGAGAATCGGGAGGAGGTTGAAGAACTGGAAGATGAAGCCCACACGCCTGCGGCGGATGAGCGTGAGTTCGTCGTCCGTTACGCCGTGGAGCGGCCTGCCGTCGATGAAGAGTTCGCCGGATGTAGGCTGGTCCAGGCCGCCGATGAGATTCAGCAGCGTGCTCTTGCCCGACCCGCTCGGCCCCATGACCGAGAGGAATTCGCCCGTCTCGATGCGGAGCGTGACGTCACGGAGGGCATGAATTTCCTTTGTCCCGTGGGAATAGGTCCTGCTTACATTTCGAAGTTCGATCATCCGTCACCTCGCGAACACCTCTGAAATCCGGAAATCGACACCAAAAGGCTTAATTCCGCCGCCTGATGCCGGTCGAAATAATTTCCACGATATCCTCGGCTATCCGCTGCAATGAAAAGCTTTTCGGATTGAAAATCCACTGAAGCAGCAGGCCGTCGATGATGCCGACAAGAAGCGACGCGGCATGCGTCGGATTGACCTTTTTAAACTCTCCAACTTTAATCCCCTCTTTGATGACCGCCGAGATCTCTTCTCGTGCTTCGCTGTAGAGCTCGTCGAAATTCACCTTTGAAGAGCCGCTTCTCTTGTGAACCGCCCAGAAGTCGAGCAGCACGTAGCTGAAGTCCCGCCAGGAATCAAAGGACAAAAGGGCGGAGGCGAGATATTTCCGAAGCTTTTCCCCCGGAGGCAGCTCTTTGTCGATGCTGAATATCCTCCTGTGCAGTTCCGCCTTGACCTCTTCGTAGAGGGCGAAGAATATGTCCTCCTTGCTCCTGAAGTATTCATAGACCGTTCCCTTGCCGATCCCGGCTTCACGGGCAACATCGTCGATTTTAGCAGAGGTAAAACCCTTGCGGGCGAACACCTTCTGCGCCGCAACAAGAATGTCCTTTTTTTTCTCTGCTTTATCAACGAGCTTGGGCGCCATGCGCGGTCCTTTCCCTCTTATTATGACCGACCGGTCGGTCAATAATAATAAAAATATAGTTCACAGCGCTTTCCCTGTCAAGGGATTTTCCAGATGGCGATTGCATGCTGCGCAAGCCGGAAAAGCCTGTTTTCAAAAATACCGTTTCATGTTATACTCACCTGTTATCCGCATCATGGGACGTCCGAATCATTATCTAATCGCAGGAGGAAGAAGTATGAAGGTCATAGCATTTAACGGCAGCTCGCGCAAGGACGGCAACACATCCATTCTTTTAAACCTGGTTTTGGATGAACTTAAAACAGAGGGAATCGAGACCGAAGTCTATACCATGGCGGGAAAGCCGATTCAGGGCTGTATCGCCTGCTACAAGTGTTTCGAGAACAAGAACAAACGGTGTTCGGTGACCAAGGACATCGTCAACGAATGCATCGAGAAGATGCTTGAAGCCGACGGAATTCTGCTCGGTTCGCCCACGTACTTTGCCGATGTTTCCGCCGGCATGAAGGCGCTCATCGAGCGCGCCGGCATGGTGTCGCGGGCGAACAGCGACATGTTCAAACGCAAGGTCGGGGCGGGCGTCGTCGCGGTGCGGCGCGCGGGGGCCACGAACGTATTTAATTCCATGAACTACTTCTTCCTCATTACCCAGATGATAGTTCCGGGGTCGAGTTACTGGAACCTCGGCATCGGGAGGCAGCCCGGAGAGGTGAAAAACGACAACGAAGGGGTGCAGACTATGAAGACCCTCGGGCAAAACATGGCTTGGCTGCTGAAAAAACTGAAAGGGTAAAGCTGCCGCTAATGAAAAGGCCCGGATTTTCCTCTTCACAAGAAAGTCCTTGACAGGAACATGGATGTTACGGTATTGTATAGCCGTCATCGTTGTAATTCTCTTTAAGTCTGGTCCCGAGAGGCCAGGAAGGGTCAGGAATGAAAAACTTTAACAGCGGAATAACGCTTAGTACACACGCGAACCTTCTTCCCGTATCGGGGAGAAGGTTTTTTTGTGTCTTTTTTCAATAGATTCCTTAGCCACAAGGACACGAAGTCACCAAGAACGGCTAAAATCTTCCCGGGAAACTCGGGCCTTCGTTGCAGATTCAGGTGTGTAAAAAATGAATTTAAAGGAAAAAGCTCTTATTCTGGACAAAACCGGCATCGACCGGGCCCTCACGAGGATAGCGCACGAGATTCTGGAAAAGAACAAAGGAGCGAAAGACCTCGTTCTCGTCGGCATCCAGCGGGGCGGCGTCCATCTTTCAAAACGGCTGGCTGCCAAAATCCGTGAAATAGAAGAGGTCGAAGTCCCCGTCGGAAGCCTGGACATCACCATGTATCGGGACGATCTGTCGACGCGCAAGTCCCAGCCCGTGCCGCAGGCCACGGACATTCCGTTCGACATCAAGGACAAGATCATGGTCCTCGTGGACGACGTGCTCTATACGGGCAGGACCATCCGGGCGGCGCTGAACAGCGTCATGGACTACGGCAGGCCGCGGCGCATCCAGCTTGCCGTGCTCGTGGACCGGGGACACCGGGAACTGCCGATCCGCGCCGACTACGTGGGCAAGAACCTTCCGACCGCGGCAAAAGAGAAAGTGGAAGTGATGCTGGCGGAGGACGGGGTGGAAGAAAAGGTAGTGATTCTGGGGGAGT
>JAWOJY010000011.1:0-7229 GCA_033854515.1 Nitrospirota bacterium | reverse complement strand
GGACGCTCCATTCTCTCCGTGCTCCCGAAGCCTTCATGTCTTTCTTCCATTCCGCTTTTTCCATGCTCGGTCTTCTCTTCCAGCTTCGAGATCTCTTTATGAGAGCCGGTTTCGACCTTGTGTACCTGGCTTACGACCGGCCCCAGTTTCACCCCGAGTTTTTGGGCGATCTCTCCCCAACCCATGACCGGAGGTCCCTGACGCAGCGCCATGATCTTGCTGATGTTGGTGTCAGTGATGCCCCCCAGCTTCTGGGCCAGTGAAAAGACGATGGCGATTTCGCCGAAGCCCAGACCCTCGTTTCTCAATGTCGTGATCTGAGTGTCGGTCACGTTGAACGTCTTCTCCAGCCTTTCGGTCACGACTTTCGCGCCTTGAGGCTGGCCTGCCATTTTGTCAAGTTCCGTGACGTCGGTGTTGAGCTTTTTCTCATCCTTGGAAACTGCAGCCATTGCCGGCGTCGCGCCGACCACAAAGAGCATAAGACCGGCCGCGAAAAGCAGCGACAAGGCCTTCAACATTTGTCTTTCTTTCATGATTGTCCCTCCTTACTCCGTTCATCCCGGAGTCAGGTTGTTATACAGCCGCCCGATGAGCGGCTGCGCCTTTTCCCCGTCGAAGAATCCAACTCTCCGACAAGGGTATCGCATTTTTGTCCCCCGATTGAGTAATCTTACCGTCTCGGTCCACCCATTCCCGGACCCATTCCAGAACCCATGCCGGGCCCCATTCCCGGACCCATGTGGTCACGGGTCATTTCCCTGTCCCGGTGCCTGTTTTGGTCTGTGGTCATGTCCGTCGTCCGGTCCCTGGTCCGCGTCCGGGTTTGTTTCTGCGTCACGGCCGGGTTGCCGGCCGAATTCTCCGCCGGATTACCCGTCTTGACCTGCGCCTGCGACTGTACGGTATTCTGTCTCCTTTCCTGCTGCGCAAAAGCGTTGACACCGACAGTCATGACGCCTGCTGCAAGGAGAATGTATAAGGTCTTCTTCAACATGGCTGATCCCTCCTTTCTATCGTGTGCTGCCGGCCGCTCCCGCCCTCACCGGCATTCGGGCCATACTGTTCGCGGCTCCTCGGCCGAGGAGAGTACTCTTGCGCCACGATGCATGATGCCCCGTCTTCCGTGACAGCCGGAACGGGTTCCTTCCGGAACCTATCGTCTGGGCCCGCCCATGCCCCCCATGCCGCCCATACCAGGGGCGGTCCCTCCTCCGCTTTTGTTCATCATTTCCCGCTGCATGTCCTGGCTTTCCATGCCGCGGCCGCCCTGCATGCCCTCGCGCTCCATCCGCGATGCCGCATCCTCGGCCTTCAGCCCGCGCCTCATCTCCGCGGCCACTCGCCGTACCATACCGTCCATATCCCGTTCTGAGTAGCCTCTCTCAACGGCGTGTGACACAAGCTGCGTTGCCGTTTTCGGAGACATGCCGCTTCCCGTAAAATAGGCCGCCGTATCGAGGGCCCTCGTAAAGAGCCGCAGCGAACCCTGCCTGCTTCTGACCGCAGAGCCCATGCCTTCGACGGCAGCAGCGGGAATCGATTGTTCGAGCGCCCGGGCAGCCGCTTGGATCGCCTCGTTCCGTTCGTTGCCATGGCCCTGCTTCAGGCCCCCCCGGACCAGGCCATCAACAATCGGCTGGGCTTGACGGAGCTTCTCGACAAGCCGCTCGGACGCCGCGGCGATCCGGTCGGGCGGCACGCCCTTCGAGAGCCCCTGCTCGATACGATCCGTTACCGGACCGACGGGCAGGCCCTCTTTTTTCGCGGCCAGGCCCGCGTCGAGGAACCGGCTGATGGTCCCAGCGTCCGCGCCGCGGTTTACCGCCCGCGTCACGATGATCGATACGTCATCCGCCGGAACGCCCGCCTGTAGCGCGGCCTCTGCCTTGCTTTGCACTGCCGCCTGCTCCGACCGGGAGAGCGTCGATGTTTCCAGCGCGTTCCTGATCGTATCGGTACTCCCGTTCCCGGCAGCGTACGCACCCGTTGTCCAGGCGAAAACCGCCAGGAATATCGCGATGCCCCCGCACTGTAGAATGCTGGTCGTTATTTTCATATTGCTACCCTCAACACGGCGTTCCGGGACCCGAAGCCGTCATCCTGGTACGTTTCCGCACCGGGATCGGCGACCCACGATTTCCCGTCTACAATAAAATTATAGTTATACACACCGGGCTTCAGCTTCAGCTCGATGCTCCACATGCCCTCATTGCTCTTCATCTCGTCGGCATCGGTTCTCCACTTGTTGAAATCGCCGGCAACCGCAACGCTACGGGCCTGGGGCGCATAGAACGTAAGCCGGACCGTGGCCTCCCCGACCGGCCCTGCCACCTGTCTGGGCGTGCCACGGAACATCGTTGAGAGCACGGCAGTCGATAAGATCACGAAGACCGCCGCTGCCACGGCCGTCGCCATGTTCCAGTGCAGCACGCGGCTGCCGAACAGGAACCCCCTGATCCGCCCGGATACTGTCGCCTTCTTCAGCGGCAGTCTTCTCATGACCTCGGCGGTAAAGAAGGGAGGCACAGGGACGCGCCCGCTCGTCTCCACGACGCGGAGCGTACGAACAAGCCCGCCAAACTCTTCCAGCAGGACCGGGTCGGCCTGGAGCCGGTCCATGAGCCTCTTTTTTTCTTCAGGAGATACATCACCATCCAGTATACGGTGAATGATCTCTCTATCAAGTTCTTTTTCGTCGTTCATACCCTAACCCCCATATCCTCCAGGAGTTTTTTGAGCATCTCCCTTCCCCGGTACGCCCTGACTTTGAGGGCGCTCACTCCGACGCCGAGAATGTCCGCGATTTCGTTATAGTCGAGTTCCTCGATGTGCTTCAGAACGATCACTTCCCGGTAGTCCCGGGGCAGCCTGCTGAGGGCCTTCTGAATCACATCGCCGGTCTGCTTATTTGACGCGGCCTGTTCCGGAGTCTGCCCTGCATCCGGGGTAAAATCGCCGATCTCATCTACCTGCACCGTCTCTCTTTCGGCCCTGAGGTAATCCCGGCACTTGTTCACGACGATGCGGTACAACCACGAAGAAAACCGGGAGCCGAAATTGAAATCTTCGAGCGCGGCATAGGCCGAGATGAAACTCTCCTGTGCCATGTCCTTTGCCGCGTCCGCGTCTCCGAGCATTCTATACGCGATGTTGTAAGCCATTGTTTTGTATCTATCCACGAGGACGGCGTACCTGTCCGCATCTCCGTCCAGGCACTGTCTGATGATCTCGTACTCTTCATCTGTCATGGAAGCGCTCATTACGTACACCTTTTAGACGAAGTAAAAACGAAAAGGTTACAGCGGCTTTATACGGTAGGACGGCAACCTGTACCTTGCCCTACGACCGGTCCTCCGGCTCTATTACGCGGAGAAACGGGTAAAAGCCTATTACAATAAGTATAATACTGATTAGGGTTGCCGGAAGAAAAGGAAGAAAAAAACGGTCTCAGACCTTAATGAGAGCAAGACCGTGACAGGGCGCAAAGGACCGCGGTCGTCTGCTTTACAACGAGCGGGAAACATGATATTTTTGAATCACCGAAAAATTATACTGCCCAATGTCGCACATTACAGGGGTACCCCCGGTGAAAACCTTGCTTGAAAAGAGTACGTACCTTGTCCTCGTGGCCGTGGTTTTCTCCCTCCTGGCATCGGTAGCAGCGTTCCTCTGGGGAGCGGTAAGGACCATGAGCGTTATCATCCACCTTGTTTCAACCGCCGGCAAAAATCCCCTTGCGGCTGTCGACCTCATCGGGCTCATGGACACCTTCCTGATCGCCACGGCGCTCTTCATCTTCGCCGTCGGGCTGTACGAACTCTTCATTGAGGACATTACCCTGCCTCCGTGGCTCGTGGTCCATGATCTCCATGACCTCAAAGCAAAGCTCGGCAGCGTCATCATCCTCGTTCTCGCCGTCACCTTCCTTGAACATCTCGTCGAATGGAAGGACGCGCAGGGAACGTTTTACTTCGGGCTCGCCGTGACCATGGTCTCGGGGGCTCTCATCGCGTTCGGCTATTTCGGCAATAAGGATTGAAGGTATGCGTATGAAAACGCGGCCGTGGCATCACCTGAGTGTTCGAGAGGCGCTCGAAGAGCTGGGGTCCTCGCCTCGAGGCATTACCCACGAAGAAGCAGCAAAGCGCCTCGCTCTCCACGGTCGCAACGAGCTCGTGGAGAGAAAAAAGAAGACCCCTCTCATGATGTTCCTCGGCCAGTTCACGGACTTCATGATCCTCGTGCTCATCGCCGCGGCCGTGGTTTCCGGAGTTATCGGGGAGACGTCCGATACGATTGCCATCATGGTGATCGTACTGCTGAACGCCGCTCTCGGTTTCAGTCAGGAGTACCGCGCGGAAAAGGCAATGGCGGCGCTCAAGAGCTTGGCTGCGGCCACGGCAACAGTCGTGCGGGCGGGAACGCCCCGCGTCATCCCCGCGGCGTACCTCGTCCCCGGCGACATCGTGCAACTCGAAGCCGGGAACATCGTTCCCGCCGACATGCGCATCATCGAAGCGGCCCGTCTCACCGTCGATGAGGCGGCGCTCACCGGGGAATCTCATCCCGTTGAAAAACACGCAGGAATGCTGCAGGAAGAAGCGCTCCCGCTCGCCGACAGGAAAAACATGCTCTACAAGGGAACGATCGTCGCCTACGGCCGCGGTGCCGGAGCCGTGACCGCAACGGGCATGGAAACGGAACTCGGCCGGATCGCCGCCATGCTCCAGGAGCAGGGAGAGGTGAAGACCCCGCTCCAGAAGCGGCTCTCCGATTTCGGCAGGAAGCTTTCTCTCGCCGTGATTGCCATCTGCGCGATTATCTTTGCAGCCGGCATCCTGCGCGGCGAAAAAACGGTCGAGGTCTTCCTCGTCGCCGTGAGTCTTGCCGTGGCAGCCATCCCCGAGGCCCTTCCCGCGGTCGTGACTATAGCGCTCGCATTGGGCGCCCGAAAGATGGTCAAGCAAAACGCGCTCGTAAGGAAGCTGCCCGCCGTCGAGACTCTTGGCTCGGTCACGTATATCTGCACGGACAAAACCGGCACGCTCACGGAAAACAGGATGGTCGTCGAAGAGATGTGGGTGGACGGAAGGACAATCAAGGCGCATAGGGCAGAGGGCATGGAGCAGCGGGTGGGACCAGATTCTTGCTTTATGCCCCATGCCCCGTACTCCTTATTCATGACGGCCCTCGCCCTCTCCAACGACGCCCGGTTCGATTCAGCCGGAAACATCATCGGCGACCCGACCGAGGCTGCACTTCTCGCAGCAGCGCACGAGAGGGGATATGAAAAGACCGCGCTCGAAGCCTCCTGTGCCCGTGTGGCCGAACTGCCCTTTGATTCAGAGCGAAAACTCATGACGACGATCCATAAGGTAACGGCGGTCAGGGATCGGGAGCGAAGCGCCGGAATAGGGGCGGCAGAAAAGTATATCTCATTCACCAAGGGCGCGTTCGAAGCAATCATCGAGCGCTCTCCCTTTATTCTCACATCGGAAGGCCAAAGGCCGCTCGTGCAGGAAGAAGTCAGGCGGATGCATGATCGCATGGCGGAGGACGGCCTCCGGGTCATCGGGATCGCGATGAGGACATGGGATGAGCTTCCGAGCGATCTTTCCCCGACGCATGTCGAAACAGGGCTCGCCCTGATCGGTCTCTCAGGCATGGCTGACCCGCCGAGGAAAGAAGCAGCGGAATCAGTTGCGCTTTGCAGGACTGCCGGCATAACGCCGGTGATGATCACCGGTGACCATCCTCTTACCGCGAAAGTGATCGCTCGGCAGGTGGGCATTCAGGACCGCGACATGCCTGGGGCGATGATTACGGGCTCCGAACTCGCCGCGCTCTCGATGGAGGAATTCGAAGAGCGGGTGGAGTCGATCCGCGTTTATGCGCGCGTCGCGCCGGAGCAGAAGCTCACGATCGTAAGGGCGCTCCAGGACAAGGGACACTTCGTCGCCATGACCGGAGACGGGGTGAACGACGCGCCGGCGCTCAAGCGTGCGGACATCGGCGTGTCCATGGGCATCACCGGCACGGATGTTGCCAAAGAGGCCTCGTCCATGATCCTCCTCGACGACAACTTCGCTACAATCGTCAAGGCGGTGAAAGAGGGCCGCAGGATATACGACAACGTCCGGAAGTTCATCAAGTATCTTCTCACAACGAACTCGGGCGAGATATGGACGCTTTTTCTCGCGCCCTTCATGGGCCTGCCAATCCCGCTTGTGCCGATCCAGATCCTCTGGATCAATCTTCTCACCGACGGGCTTCCGGCGCTTGCCCTGTCGCTTGAGCCGGAGGAGAGCGACGTAATGAAACGCCCTCCGCGCCATCCGCAGGAAAGCCTCTTCGCCCGCGGCCTCGGCGTGCACGCCGTCTGGGTCGGACTGCTTATGGCAGCGGTCACACTCCCGCTTCAGGCCTGGGTCATCCATACCGGAAAAGCGCACTGGCAGACCATGGTCTTTACCGTTCTCTGCTTTCTTCAGCTCGGCCACGTGCTCGCCATCCGTTCCGAGAAGGAGTCTCTGTTCCGCCAGGGACTGCTGTCGAACACGCCGCTCCTCGTGAGCGTTCTCGCCATGACAGGCCTGCAACTGGTGACAGTCTATGTTCCGTTCTTAAACGCTGTTTTCAAGACTGAACCTCTGAGTGCGGGTGAACTTCTCGTCGTCCTCTTTCTTTCTTCGATCGTCTTTATAGCCGTAGAAATGGAGAAGCTTGTCAAGCGGGCCAAAAAGCCATAAAAAAAGAGCTTGACAATCGGCACGGTGCATTCCATAATTGTGAAAATTCAACGACATAGATTTGCATGCTCATGATTTGCTTTGTGTCCTGAACGTAAACAAGTGCTCCGGGAGGTGTGCAAAGGTACGGCATCGCGGAAAAATACAGCCAGCCCGAACGGTCAGAGAATATAGTAGCATACCGACATAATTGCTGAAACAACACCTTGCAGCTTTATGCTACCATCCGAGGGGAGGTGATGGCAGGAACCTGTTCCGTTGTTTGTCTGCTGTGGTTCGCATCAGGAAAGCAGAAAAACCGAGTACGACATATACAAGGAAAGGGGGATCAGTGAAGTATGCAAGAAAAAGCAAAAGGCATAAGTGAAGACTGGCTGGCGGTATGGATTGGACTGTTTATCTTTGTCGTCTCGCTCGGGGCCTTCGTGGGCGCGGACGTCCTGAAGTGGGGCGTGACGACCGGCGTGTGGACGAGCC
>JAWOJY010000010.1:0-48776 GCA_033854515.1 Nitrospirota bacterium | reverse complement strand
GCCTTGTCAACCTTCTCCAGCAGAACGTCGACCGAGTTTCCGTGTTTAGGAAAACAGACGATGCCGATACTAGACGTGAGCACCATGGGTTCTGCTCCGGTTTCGCCCGGCGGCAGTTCCACCTTTTTTATCATCTTGCTTCGCACCCGTTCTGCAATATCGACCGCGAGCGGCTCGTCGGTCTCCGGGAGAATCATCATGAATTCGTCCCCGCCGTATCTTGCCACGATGTCCATGGATCGGACCGTGTTCAGTAAGGTTTCCGCCATTCCCTTGAGCAACTGGTCGCCGAACGGGTGACCAAAGGTATCATTACTGAGCTTGAATCCGTCCACATCAAGCATGACAAGGCTGAGGCAGTGGCCATAGCGTTCCGAGCGTGCCAATTCATCCCTCAGTCGTTCATGGAGATATCTCCGGTTCAAGAGTCCGGTGAGGGGGTCCGTGATGGTCAGCTTTTTGAGCTCTTCAGTTTTATTGAAAAAAACGTTTCGCTCCATCACGACAGCGGCGTGCGTGGCGAAGGACTGAATCAGCTTGAGGTCCTCTTCATCGAAAACTTCCCCTGTCGTCTTATCAGCCAGGTTCAGCACGCCTATGATGCGATCGCCAATCTTGAGGGGAACGCTGATGAAAGACGGTGTTTTATAATGACCTCTGTTCTTTTGTTTCACCCGGGGGTCGTTTTCCACGTTTTCGACGAGGAGGGCTTCTCCGAATTCCGCGACTCTGCCGGCGATTCCTTCTCCCCGATTAATCTTGAGTTTCTGGGTCACGCCGTCGAAGATCCCTTTTTTCGCCTCGAGGAGCAGGGTATCGGAATCGTGGTCGAGCAACATCAGGGAGCCCTGTTCAGCTTTGAGCAACTCGGCGGATCGGTCGAGAATCGTCTGGATGAGGGTATCGAAATTCTGGATGGGGGTAATCGAATTCGTCAGCTCCGAGATAGCGGCGAACCGATCAAATTTTCCGTAGAGTTGTTGTTGCAGGCGATGGTTCTCAATCGCGAGAGCCGTTTGCCGGCAGAATGCCGTAATGATCCGCCGGTCGGTCTCGGTGAGACGGCGGTCGGTGATGCGCAGAATGGCCTCAAGATCCTTGCCGATGGAAACGGGGAAAAAATAGAGGGCGCCCATTCCGTTCAGAAAATCGGCAGCGGGATCCTGAACCGGTTCTGCTGAAAGAACGAACGGTTTTCCTTGGGCCAGGTCTTTTACGATCGAATTTTCTTCATCGATGCTGATGATTTCGTTCGCCTCGCGGTCCAGAGAAATGCTGTAGAGGCTGGTATACCGTTGCTGATGCCGTTCGTGTGCCAAGACAGCTATGCAGTCGATTTCTAGCAGCGTAGAGAGCCTACTGATCAGGTCCCGGTAGAGGAGTTCTGGGCGATCGCCGGCAGTATCACCCCACATACCAATGATATTTTTCAACGTCTCGAATTTTTTTCTGAGATGAACTGTTTCCTGGGAATTTTGTAATAGTCTCTTCACCGAGTCCGCAACGAGCCCGCAGACCTTCCAGGTCTGCTGGTAGCTGGTGAAGGTCAGTGGTGCCGTTATCGAGAACGTGTCGAGACCTGTAGCAGCCACGATATTCATGGATTCGCGGAAATCATCATAGGAAGCAAACGACCCTTGTCCCAGGATCACGGCTTTATCGCCCAGGTATTCAATGGGGATTGCGAAACACATGATTTTCGCATAACACTTGGAAACATCGGGCTTTCCCGTCGTAAGGGTATTCATCATGAAGGAATAGCAAGATGCTTCACATTGTGACTTGAAATTTGAAGAGGCTGATTGGAAGCGGTAACAGAAGGGGATGGTGCCGGGAGTAACGAAAAGGAGTTTTCCGGTTTTGGAATAGATGCTTAATGAAAAACCAAGGCTCTCCGAAAGGGCCGTGAAATGGTCCCGCCATGACTCAACCCCGAAGAGGTCCTGCAGGTGCTCGCCTGTAATCACATTCAGCACTATGCCTCCGACGTATTACCTCATCGTCGTTGATGAACGTCCGTTGTGCCCAAACCCGGCTAAGTGGACAGACAACGCGCTGCATGGAACGGATCTCCTGTTCATGAGTCCATGCGCTGCAGTAGAGTGCAGAGAATCAAACAAAATGTCCCACACGCAGATGTTGGTCGGCGCCTGCAATACATCGGTGCGCCGGCCATTGGGAGAGATATCGGATAGACTGGTGCAGGAAACACGAATTCGTATAAAAAAATATCATAAGAGCGGGAGTGCGTCAAGAAAAAACGAATTTTGTGAGGCCTTTCGCTTTTGCGCCCTGCAAAAAAAGGGGAATCCCCGGTGTGCTACGGTTTTCCGCACAGGAACGCGACATTCAACGTCTCCGGAAGGCATAGCGGTGCGGCTTGTTCAAGTCCAACCTTTCATGATCCTCAAGGGAGAATAGAGCCGCAGTGATGGTCAGATGAAGGCTGACCGGGCCGTTTTCGCCGACAGGCAACTATACAACGCAGGTAACCGTGGCCGATGAAGAACTTTGAGCGGATACCCGCGGCGCGACTGGAAGGAGCCCACGTTGATTCTGCGCAAGCCCTCCTATTCTACCGTTAGGAGCTATGTGGCGAAGGGGAAATGACTTTTTTTCCGGCCTTCGAGTGCTTGCCTTCCAAGCTCTGCTGGGTCGTGTATGATTCAACGGTTCCGAGCTTCCATGTGTATACCCTGAGGCAGTGCTGACAGGAAGAGCCAGACAGAGCCTCCTTGCACGCGGGACAATAAATGACGTAGTGCTGCGAAAGCAGGTGCTCCTGTTTGGCAATGTCCAGTTCTTTTCCGCAACAGACAAGGTCCCGGGCGAGGTCGGCGCCGCAGACGCATCGCCGGTCCAGGGGCCAGGGAAGCATTTCTTCGAGCAGGTAAATGGCCTGTCCAAGGAGATCGATAAGGTCATCGTTCGCAGCATCTCCGAAGAATGTTTCGGTGAGTTTTTCGCGAATGTCGATCAACAGGGGATTTTCCTTCAAGAAGCGGAGCATTCTGCGGAGTCGCTTCTCTCCTTCGCCGATCCTCGACAGCTTCCGTAAGTTCGCGTTTGCTTTGTAGTGTTCCTGGAAGTACAGGAGCATCCAGATTTGCGTCATATCGTAAAAGAACTCAAGAACGGGATAGTATCCGTACTCTTGCCGGATCGACTGTTCCACCTCTCCTCGTTTTGCCGGAATGGAGGGAAACACGGCGACGAGCAGTCCTTCTTCGAAGTCTTCATAGAAAAAAGGCGTACCGGAAAAATTGCGACATCCGCAGTGGGAACACTGAACGACATTGAACTGCCATGTCATCAACGCCTGCCTGGCCTGCGGAGTCTTGGAGACATCGATCCACCTGATAATCTTAGCCTTGAAATGCCTCCGGCAGTTGCCGCAATGGAATGTTTCGTTACTATATACCTCTGTCTGGCAATTCAAGAGGTTGAGCATGATTCTATTATAACTTACCTTTCAAAAACTTACTTTGGAAATCGTACCCGTTTGTGGTACAATGCAACCCCGAAAAAGGGCGACTCCGCTGCAGACGGCCGCCCCGATTGCAAAGGCTCCCTGTTTCACGAATCAATGGAGAGCGGCGGTTGACAGGAAGCGTGCCTGATGCACGCTGCACAGGGACTGGCGGATCACGGAGGACAAGTGATGGCGACAAAAGAAGATTCAATTCTGACCACGGCGCTGCACTCTGAGGTGGAGAACCGCTTCCTCACCTATGCGCTGTCAACGATCGTTTCCCGGTCGCTGCCGGACGTGCGTGACGGTCTCAAGCCGGTCCATCGCAGAATTCTCTTTGCCATGTGGGAGATGGGCCTAGGACCCACTGCCAAGTTCCGCAAGAGTGCAGCCGTCGTCGGTGAAGTGCTTGGGAAGTTTCATCCCCACGGCGACCAGGCAGCCTATGATGCCATGGTCAGGATGGCGCAGGACTTCTCGCTCCGCTACCCCTTGATCGAAGGATCGGGCAACTTCGGCAGCCTCGATGGCGATCCGGCGGCAGCCATGCGGTACACCGAGGCGCGGTTGTCGCACCTTGCCGAGGAACTTTTGGTCGAAATCGAGAAGGACACCGTAGGCTTCCGTCCGAACTATGACAACTCACTTAAAGAACCGGTCGTGCTCCCCGCCCGCTTCCCACAGCTCCTCGTGAACGGAACCTCGGGCATCGCCGTCGGCATGAGCTGCTCCTTTCCGCCCCACAACCTGGGAGAGGTGATCGACGGCCTCACGGCCATGATCGACGATTCCAACATCGAAGTGAAGGATCTACTCAAATATCTCAAGGGGCCCGACTTTCCCACGGGAGGCCAGGTTCTGAACTCGAAGAAAGAACTGCGCGAAATCTATCAGTCCGGCTCCGGTGCGATTCGGGTTCGCGGAGAATATGCCATCGAGGATCTGCCGCGCGGCAAGCAGGCCATTGTGTTCACGTCGATTCCCTATCTCGTGAACAAGGCCAAATTGATCGAGAAGCTCATCGGCCTCATGGAAGACAAAAAAATTCCCCAGGTCTCGGCGGTGCGAGACGAATCGACCGACGAGGTGAGGATTGTACTCGAACTTAAGGCCGAGACGAACGCGGAGCTTGTGACCGCATACCTCTTCAAACATACGGAACTCGAGTCCACCTTCCCCGTCAATTTCACGGCCCTAAAGCCAACAATGGAACCTGAGCGGCTGTCGCTGAAGGATCTGATGCAGTTCTTCCTCGATTTCAGGCTCGAGATTACGACGAAGCGGCTTAACTTCGACCTCAAGATCTTGAAGGCCCGTCTCCATATCCTTGCCGCCTTAGAAGCGCTCTTTAACGACCTTGACACGGCGATCAAGATCATCCGCAAGGCCAAGTCGCGCGAGGACGCGGCCGAGAAACTGAAGAAACACTTCAAGTTCGACGACGAGCAGGTGAAAGCCATCCTCGACATGCAGCTTTACAAGCTCGTGGGCCTTGAGATCGAACGGATCCTCAAAGAGAAAGCCGAGAAGACGAAGCAGCGGAAGGACATCGAGGCGATCCTCGCCTCTCAGAAAAAGATCTGGGCTCTTATCAGGACAGAGCTTCTTGAGATCAAGGAAAAATACGGAGATAAGCGGCGGTCCGTCATGCGGGCGGCCGAGGATGTGGAATTTTCCCAGGAAGACTTTATCGTCCATGAAGACGTGACCGTGATCATGACGAAGATGGGCTGGATCAGGCGCGTCAAGACGGTTGGCGAAAAACTCCGGTTTAAGGAGGGAGACGAGCTCTTGGCCTTGTTGCCGGCGAACACCAAGGATAACATCGCCGTGTTCTCGTCCGCCGGCAAGGTCTATGTCATCAAGGCATATGACTTGCCGTCGGGCTCGGGATTCGGCGAGCCGGTCCAGCATCTGTTCAAGTTTGGTGACGGCGAAAAACCGATCGCCGCGATGAACCTGACCACGGTTATGGCGACAGAACAGCCGGCCGAAGGCGGACAGGAGAAGCAGGCAGAGCTCGCCTTGACGCCGCGCAAGGTTACAGCACTTACCGTGTCAGCCCACGGCGTGGGCTTTGCCTTTGACCTCGGCCAATACAATTCAGCGACGACGCGGGCCGGCAAGAAGTTTGCCGGCGTCAAGACCGGCGATTTTATCATGGGTGTGGACATACTCGATCTGCCGAATGTCCTCTTCTTCACAAACGAAGGCAAGGCTGTCGTGATCGCATCCAAGGATATTCCTGTGCTCACTGGAGCGGGCAAGGGGGTCAAGCTCGTGAACGTGAAGAATGGCGAGGTCGCGCTCTTCCGGGCTGTGCGGAAAGGTCAGCAGGTGAAAGTGATTGATGATAAAGGAAAAGAGAAGGTGATAGACCTCAAGGAGTACGGCGTTATGACCCGTGGATCAGTGGGTTTGAAAGCCGTCAAGGCGGTGAAGTTCGCTTAAAACCTTAAAAACGTTCGCCACAAAGTCGCCGAGGGTTCAAAGAAAAATTGAGAAATGAAGCTCCACGGTTTCTGAAGTAATTCCTAACTTGATATGAAAGGCTATCGCAGAGAGCTCTAGACATCCCCTCCCGCGGGGCTTTCGTCAACATCACTCGAGAGGTCGAGGACTGCCTGCGGGAAAGCGAGGTTTGAAGAGGCCCTCACGCCGCTCGCTGCAACAGACCGACCCTTGAGCGCCCGCGCTGGCGACACGGTCAGGACAAAAGCAATCGACGCGTTGCGCGGCGTTCCATGGCCCGTAGAATTCTCGTTCCGAATCCTGGCCACCCGGCTTGCGGAGCAGTGGGCGCGCCGTGAATCGGAGGCGGCTGCAGCTTTTGGCAGTCTTGCCATTGCACATGCGGAAGCGAGGTTGAGGCAGGATTTTGATGCTTTAGCTTTAGTCGCCGGCGATTGCGTTGGACTTACTTACGACCGTCCGGGCGCGGGAAACACCATTCAGGATATGGTGACACAGGCACAGTCTTTACTCCAACAGGGAGCAATGCTCGATTTTAGACATCGTTGATTTTTTGCGCAAAACTAACGATACTTCCTCCTAAACGATTATCGCAAGCCTTGTCGATTCCATGTTTTATCCCGAATTAATATCTCGAAACTCCATAATGGGTATTTTCATGAAGCTTAATCAGTGGTAATTTTGAGCTAGGACGATTTCTAAAAAAGACATTTATATCGTTCTAAATGCATTTTTGATTGCATATGGAACTGCAAGCGGGGTGTCATGAAGTCTCAGGATGCTCTACATAACAACAATCCTATGCACTGGAAGGAACGAGTGACGCATGAGTATCGAAAGATTTAAAAATATATTAATTGCAAAGATCATTACCCGTTTTCCCTTCCTTGCAAAGGGATTTACCGCATCCTACGACCCGTGGAAGTCCCTCGATATTCCCTGGACCCCCGTGGCGAAGGCTCTTGAGAAGTCTAAAATTGCGATCGTGACAACGGCGGGCGTTCATCATAAAGACCAGGAACCATTCAATATGAAAGACCGCGAGGGCGACCCATCATACAGAATCATCGATCTTAGGATGCCGCTCGCAAGCCTGATGATCACCCATGACTACTATGAGCACGTTGATGCCGATAGAGACATCAACATTGTTTTTCCCGTCGAAAGGCTGAAGGAATTCGAAAAGGAAGGCCGCATCGGTCATGTTGCGGACCTTCATTACGGGTTCATGGGGCACATCATAGGCAGGCATATCTCTACGCTGATCAATAAGAACGCCCCCGAAGTTGCGACAAGGCTAAAGCGAGACAACGTCGATATCGTTCTTTTGACGCCGGGATGAGGCATTTGCAACCAATCCGTGGGATTGATACAGCGAGCAATTGAGAAGGCGGGGATTCCTACGATCGGCGTATCGATCGTTCGGGAATATTCAGAAGCGGTCAAGCCGCCGAGGACCGTTTTTCTAAGATGGCCGTTCGGCCATCCTTTCGGCGAGCCACTTAACGCTACGCAGCAGCGGGTGGTTCTGGCAGAAGCATTGCGAGCACTGTATAAAATACGAGAGCCGGGTGCGATCATTGACCTGCCGTACAGATGGAGAAGAGAACATTACGATGATAAAGATATCAGCATCATTCTTCAGGACGTAGAGAAGTAATCCTGTTAGATGTCAAAGTGAGTGCTGATGAAGTTAAAAAACGCAACATGCACGAACTGAACCTTTAGAATCGGAAGCGAGATACCACTACGACTTGGATCCACGACATTCTGGATTTCTCCAGTACACTCCAGTACTGCAGATGGAGGCCGAGGTAACTGGGCGACCTGTACGGCGAAGTGCCGAAATCTGGATCGGGTCCGGAAGACACTTTAAATACGATCGGCCCGAGGGGCACTTAATCGCCCTAAACTTCAGTCCCATAATGCAAAAGAAAACGTCGAAGCGGTGCGCAGAAGCGTCGTGTATAGTCCGATTCATCCAGGAAGACTATGAAGATGTTAAACGATTAAGGATAACAATTTTCTGAAGTAATTTCATCGAGCTCTTCTTCCTGTCTTCACGACGGTTTCTTCTTTCGGAATCTTCATGTTTCATCGGGAATTCGTTATATCATCTGACAGTTTGCTAAAGGGAGGTTTTTAGTCATCCCGGTTAGACAGAGTTCAATTTCGGATACCTTAGCCAAAGGCCACAATACCAAGCACGTCCTGCCACTTGCCCTTGGAAGGCACTTTTGTTAGTATCAATCATGTTTCCCGTGTTGATGCTCTTCCTTATCCCTGTTGGGGGCGGAATCCCGGCAGGGGTATTGATCGCCCATACCAATGGCCTGTCTTGGCCTGTGACCACTGGGCTCTACTTAGTTTCAGATGTGATACTGGCCATCGTATTTGAGCCGATCCTTCAACTACTCGTATGGTTGGGGGGAAAAGTCCCGTTTCTAACCCGTTTCAGTGCGGCGATGAAGACTGCAATGGCCCGCAGCACGGCCTATTTCAACGGCAAAGGTGCAGGTCCCATTGCACTTATCATGTTCTCTTTTGGCGTGGACCCGATCACTGGGCGGGCTGCGGCGCTGGCTGCCGGCCACGGATTCCTGATGGGCTGGGTCTTTGCGATCGCGGGCGACATGCTCTATTACGCTGTCGTCGCGGTCACGACCGTGCGCCTGAATACGTACATTCGGGATCCCAACACGACGATATGGCTAGTTCTTGGCGCGATGATTGTCGTCCCCATGATCGTTCGCTATTTCCGGATTCTTCAGGGGAGACGCGTTCGCTCGGAAATCCGTTGATATCGCTCATGATAAAACAAATCGATCACCTTGCGATTGTTGTTACTGATCTTGAAAGAAGCAAGAAGTTTTTTGAGATCCTCGGATTCCAGGAGACGATCAGATCGACACTCGACGCTGAGTTCCTCGAGTCCGTCACCAGTATTAAGGAGGCTGCCGGTTCGTTTGTAGGGATGAAGCATCAGACGAGCCAACTCGTCATAGAACTCCTGCAATTCAGCAGTCCGAAACCCGCCCCCGACCAGGATTGTGGTTATCCGAGTCGTATCGGTTTCCATCACCTCGCTTTTTCCGTTAAAGACATTGAAACTGCGGTTGCAAGGCTTAAGGAGTTCGGGGTTCGGTTCTTGAGCCCGATTCGGACCTGGGAAAAAACAGGAAAGCGCCTCGTTTATTTCCATGGCCCCGATGGAATCCTTATGGAACTCGCCCAGTATCCGGAAGACGATAAATAATATCTGAAAGAAAAATTATCTCGCCTCTATTGGTTCGCTGGGTGGCTTATATGCAAAATCAAGAAGAAAGAGGCGATCACTGGGAGCTAAAGAGTTACAGCTTCCGGTCGAAACGTTTCGTGCAGGAGTCTTCCCGCAACAGTGATTTACCAGACATCCGTAAGACTGCGTATTATGTTCAGAACTTGGCTCTTGGGAAAACTCCAAAAAGCTTGACAGATAGAGGCTTACGAGAACGAAGTCTACCGAGCGAGATTCTCTCGTATCACAGAAATGTTGTCAACAAGGTTGTGCATTCTATCTGCAAAGAAGCAGATACTTATCTCGTTGTCCGAGTGCTTTTTGCCATCAATCCTTCGTGATTTTCCGATCTCCTTTCTCTCGCACGACTACCCCCTCACTCTGCTATCTTGTCTCGATTTAACGACTTCGCGTGCCATCCTTAATTAAAGATAAAAACATTGCAGGAGGTTATGATGAGAAGCGGTCCGTGTAAGTTGCTGGATACAGGTGACTTCTTTCCCGCGATGGAATTTCCGACTGCGACCGAAGAAACGATATTCCTGCCGAAGGCCTTCGAAGGGAATTGAAACGTATTCCTTATTTATCGGGGGCACAGGTGAACATTCTGCCGCCAGAAGTTGTTGGACTTCCAGAGGAGCATCTCGAATTCAAAAGACGAAAAATCAGGATCGTCGCGGCATCGGCCGATTCACTCAAAGAAGCGACAAAGACAATAGAAAAATACGGTTTAACCTTTGCTGTTGGATACGGGCTTCATCCCCCAGTGTCTTCGTTCATCGGAGTATATACTATCATCCCGAGAGAAATTTTTGCACGCTGCCGGATTCATCATCAACCCGGAAGGGTAGGTCAAGAACGCGATGTACAGCAGCAGACCTCTCGGCAGACACACGGCAAAAGAACTGCCTGGCTTTTGTCAAAGGATAATCGTATATTCCGCTCGAATGCTAGGCTGTATTTAACTCTGGGATGAATGTGAAAAGAAACCAGAACATTCTCCGAAAGTCCTGATTTAAGTCAAACATGATGAAAACGGCTTGATCGCAAATAGAGAGGATAACGCTTGACAATTATATATAACTATAATAATATTTGAATACTTTTATATAATACCTTACCAAATATCGACCTGACAAGGAGAATGCCATAGTATGATCCCCAGGGAAAAGAGAATCAATCTCCTCAAAGTCATTGCCCATCCTATTCGAATCAAGATACTCGAAGACCTTACGCAGGGTGTCAGGTGTGTGAGCGACTTCGAAGATTCTCTCGAAATCAGCCAACCGAATGTATCTCAGCATTTAACCCTGTTACGTACGAACGGAATTATCGATTTTTTCGTTGACGGTAGGCTTAAGTGCTACTTCCTTAAAGAACCCTTTATCCCCGATCTGCTCCAGTTGCTCAAAAAAGATTACGAAGAAGATGTCCCCACGCCGCCATGCTGTCCGGTGACGAAAAAAGGAACCTATCCGGGTGAAAGGAGACGTTAGTAACGATGAAGAAGCACATGATTACGCTGTATGTCAATGACCCGATGGGAAGGCGCTGAAAGGCCAACAGTGAAGCCGCCGGTCGGGCGGAAAAGGAATTGGACGCAGAGATCAAGGTTATCAAAAAAACCTCTCCGGAATATGCTGCGGAGAGGAACCCGCCTCCCTGTCCTTCGGTCATGGTGGACAGCAGATTCATGGCAAAGAATGACACTGTGACGTTTGAGGCGCTTAAGTCGGCAATCCTGAGCGACAGTGATGTAAAGGAGACGGCATGAGCGTGGCATTATTGGGTACTCTTCTGGGATTGGGTCTGGGTGGAGGGTTTCTTTCCGGCCTTTTGGGCCTGGGCGGCGCGATCTTTATGATTCCCTTGCTTCTCTATATACCACCTCTTCTTGGCGTTGGCCAGTTCGACATGAAGCAGGTTGCCGCAATCAGCATGGTCCAGGTCCTGTCCGCCTCTCTCACAGGCGTTCTTGTTCATAACAAGAACAAATTCGTGAGCAAGTCCCTTCTTATCACCATGGGGGTCTGCAACGCGATCGGCAATCTTGCCGGCTCGTTTTATTCTCAGCACACGAAAAGCTCCTTTCTCCTATCCATCTTTGCCACTCTTGCAGTGATCGCAGCAGTCGCCATGTTCATCCCCAAACGGGAGCAGGGGCAGGATGTAGCGCCGGACGAACTCGATTACAACAAGCCCTTGGCTATGGCTGTGAGTCTTGCCATTGGAGTGTTCGGAGGCATGGTGGGCGCGCCGGGCGCCTTCATCTACATCCCTGTCATGATCTATCTTCTGAACATTCCGACCAGGATCGTGATCGGCAGCACCCTGGGAATTGTCTTCCTCGGTGCAATCGCAGGCACAATCGGCAAGATGGCGACCGGCCAGATTATCTGGCCCGCCGCGCTCGCCCTCGTTGTCGGTACTGTGCCAGGAGCGCAATTCGGCGGAGGTGTGAGCAAGAAAGTGAACACGAAGTACCTCAAAATCGCCATTGCGGCCATAATAGCGATAACGGGCATCAAGATGTGGTCGCAAATTACTGGGAACTGATACTTTTCAGCGTCATAAGGCGCGCTTGACTGACATTACAAGATTGAAAGGAGGTCTCCATGCCGAAAAACATTACTCTGTATCTGTCAACATCGCCTTATTCATATGAGAACACTCTGACAAGCGTCCGTATTGCAGAATCGGCCCTGAATAAGGGGCACAAAGTCAATCTCATCGCCTCGGCCGACGGCATCTACTGTTTTCTCACCAAACAGAAGGCAAAGGGAATTCTGAATGCCGAAGAAGAATTTGCCAGGCTCATACAAAAAGGGCTGAAAGTGTACCTCTGAGGCGGATGCCTCAACTTTCGCCGTGCAGCGAAAGACGATTACCTTGCGGGGACGGAAGTTGGCTCCCTCAAGGGACTGTTTGCTACCATGGGTGAGACGGATGTGTGGATTAATCTCGGTGCATAGGAGGAGCTTATGGCAAATGTCGCGATGATCCTCAAGAGATCTCCTTACGGAGACATCAACGCAGCCGAGGCCGTACGCCACGCCCTTGGCGCGGTGTCAGCGGAATTAAACGTTGACCTGATCCTGGTAGATGGTGGTGTTCTTCTCGCCAAAAAGGGACAGGACGACACTGGCACGGGATTCACCAATCTTGAAGGCGCCCTTAAGGACTGTGTGGAGATGGGGGTCACAGTTTATGCCGACACCGCTTCGCTCAAATCGCAGGGCGTCCCATCAAACGAGGTCGCCGACAACGTAAAGCTGGTAGGCGCTAAGGAAATCGCCGGACTGCTCAAAAATGCAAAATCGACAATGATATTCTGAGGAGGCTCATATGCTGTTAATGATAAAAAGTGCGCCTGACACCACAGATGGAGTAACCGGGTTAACTCTTGCGAGGGCAGGCGGGGCCGACCTTGTGCTTCTCCAGAACGGTGTCAACTTTGCCCAGAAGGAACGACTCGGAGATTTTTCCGGAGCGGTATATGTCCTCGGCGATGACAAGAAGCTCAGGGGGCTCAAAGACTCTGAATTGGATAGGCGAGTGAAAATCCTGAACTATGATGAACTGACCGATCTCATCACAGCGGGCAATAAAGTAGTTGGAACGTTCTAGAAAATCGAAAGGAGTGTGCTGAGTGAAAAGCGGAGTGGTATATTGGTTCGTAGTGTTATTGTCGGCGATCATTGCAGTCAATATCGAAGGGAACAGCGCGGCTGGAGGCACAATTCAACTGCCCAAAACCGGGCAGACGGTTTGTTATGACGGTTCGGGCAGCGCTATATCGTGTGCGAACACGGGACAGGACGGCAATCTCCAAAAAGGTGTTGAATGGCCGAAGCCGCGGTTTACCACGAACGCCGATACAACAATTACCGACAACCTGACGAAGCTTGTCTGGGCGCCAAACGGGAACCTCCTCGCCACGAGAGACCCTCACTGGGAGAACCGAAGCACGACATTCGACGGAGCAGTAACATGGCAGCATGCTCTTGATTACGTAGCCAAGCTGAACACAGAACACTATCTCGAGCATGACGACTGGCGTATGCCGAATTTCAAGGAGCTTGAAAGCCTTGTAAACCTCAATCAAGTTAATATTGCCAAATGGCTGGACGGACAAGGGTTCGTTAATGTGCAGGCTGCAGATTACTACTGGACGTCTACTACGTCAATGGCCGACCCAAGTAACGCATGGGCGTTCGATATGGATTACGGCAATGTGCACTATTTTGACAAGGCCAATAGCCATTATGTCTGGCCTGTTCGGGGCGGGCGTTAGGCACAGTCTAACACAATGTGAAAGTGGTATTGGCTTTTGATGGAAGTCGGCAAATGCTGAATTCCAGAGGGGGAAATATGTCGCGAATCGTTGTTTTGGGGGGATCGTTCGGGGGGCTGACCGCGGCCTTTGAGCTGAAACGGTTGCTGGGAAAGAAAGCGGATGTGACCGTGGTGAGCGATATCGACCGGTTCGTGTTCCTGCCGTCCTTGCCGTGGCTCATCATGGGATGGAGAAGGCCCGAGGACATTACGCTCAGGGTGAGCGAGATTCTGAAGCCGAAGGCAATTGAGTTTGTCCATGATGCAGCGAAGCAGGTTGATGCGGATGTTTCAAGAGTTATCACTGCAAATGGTAAAGAACTGAATTATGATTTTCTGGTGGTATCAACAGGACCATATCTTTCCTTCGATGAGATTCCGGGGCTCGGGCCTGACAAGGGATATACAGACTGTACGTTTACTCTCGATCATGCGACGAGAACCCGGGAAACATGGAACAAGCTTCTGGAAAATCCAGGGCCGATCGTTGTCGGCTCGTCGCAGATGGTGAGCTGCTTCGGCCCTTCCTATGAGCTTGCTTTCGAGATGGACGCGGAGCTTCGACGGCGGAAGATGCGCCACAAGGTTCCGATCACGTATTTGACGTCCGAACCCTACCTCGGCCATATGGGAGTGGGCGGCCTTGGTAATTCCAAAACATTCATAGAATATGAGTTTGCTGACCGGGACATCAAGCCGCTTGTGAGCCAAGCCATCGAGGAAGTCGTACCCGGAGAGATCCGTTTGAAGGATGGAAGCAAAATTCCCTTTAAGCTCGCCATGATCGCACCGCCCTTTAAGGGAGTTCCTGCCGTCACGTCGCTCGGCAATCCACGCGGATTCATCCCAGTTGACAAGACTTTCCGCCATGCGAAATTTAAGAATATCTTTGCTGTGGGCGTTGCCATGGCCATAGCTCCGCCGGAGGCAACAGCGGTTCCGACCGGGGTCCCAAAGACGGGCTATATGACCGTCAAGATGGCAAAGACCGCCGCCACGACCATTGCTTCGGATATTACCGGCAGGGGGGCTCATGCGGGCGGTGAAATTGGCGTGGTTTGCCTTATGGATATGGGAAGAACTGCAGCCATCATGAAGGCCTATCCCGTGCTGCCGCCGCGCCAGAGCTCCTACATGAAGAAGGCGATCTGGGCAAAATGGATGAAGGTCCAGTTTGAGAAATACTTCCTTTGGAAAATGAAAAGAGGGCTGAGCCAACTGCCATGAAAAAAGAAATATTGAAGCTGCATGCCGATTTCCGCAAGGTCTTTTCGAATCCCATGAGGCTGGAAATGTGCTGCCTGCTGAGAGATGGGGAATTGACCGCCGGCGAGATAACCGAGAAGCTGTGCATTCGGAAGGCGAATACCTCCAGCATTTGGCACTCATGCGGATGTCGTATATTCTGACGGCGAGAAGAGAGTACCAATGTTTACAGTGGCATCGCAAGCGAAAAAATCTGTCAGGCATGCAGCCTGATGCAGGAGGGTCTGGAGCAGCTTTTTGGTAACGCATCGACGGCAAAACGAAACGGACCGGCAATGCACAAGGAGAGACGGTATGACAAAAATAACAAAAAATGTGTCGATCATGTGTTTTCATGACGAGCTGTGCCAGGTCTACAACGCGCTTATGACCGCGCTCAGCTAATTACGAGAGGGCTCGAAGGTAACTGTGTTTTTCGGCTCGCGTGGTGTGAATGCGATCCACAAGAACAAGATCAAGGAATTGAAGTGCCTGCCTGACCAGCCGAAGGAGATGGGAGACGCGGTAATGAAGAGGATGGAGGAGATGGAGTTGCCCACAGTCGAGGAAATGCTTTTCATGCTGTATAAAGAGGGGGCGAAAATGCTCGCCTGCCCGCTCAATGTCCCTCTTTTCGGCATGACGAAGGCGGATTTCGTTGATGGCGTGGAGCTGGCAAACCCGGCGACCTATTACAAAGAGGTTATGGTTCCAGCTGACATGAACCTGACATTCTAGGTGTATTTTTTTGCGTCGATATATGCAAGAATTGTTATATTCCGTGTGTAAAGGGGGTATATGCGCAAATTTTCACTGGTAGAATTTTCCATCGATCACCCGAAGTTAGTAGTTGTGCTGTCAGTAGTTCTGGCGCTTCTCTTCATGAAGCAGTTCCCGAAGATGCGCAGATTCCCAGCGGCGCTGGTGGACGGTCAAACCTTATATGGCGGTGGGCATCGGCAGGACGCTCGACGGATATTTCCTATTGTACGCTTCTGGGGTTGGCAACCTCTTCGCCGTTCCGGTGCAAGACTTCCTCCTTCGAGAAATGATAGCTTTAACTATATTCAGAGGAAGCAAGATATCCCTGTTGGGTTCAGAAGCACGCACTGCGTATGCCTGTCAGAATGGAAAGCCGAAATTCACCCTAAAGCCAGTCAGACCATCTTCGAAACTCATGCTCCATCCGAAATTCTCACAATCACACGTGACTCAAATCACATACTCGTCGATTATAAACGTGCATAATCAAAGCTGCTGGCAATAAGAGATAAAATAGATGACTCATGGCGTGGAACCTATATCATGATGAATCTTAGTACGTCAAATTAATCAAATATTGTCATAAATGCAACAGCTCAGCGCTGATGAATAAATGACATCAATACAAGGAGGATTATTAAATGAATCACAGAGGCATGTTGTATCTTTCATTCGTGTTGTTCGTTGTCCTTATCTCTTTGTGGGGTTGTCCGAAAAAAGCTGAAATGACATCGTCACCGGAAGCCCAGAAAGAGAACATAACGTCGATGTCAACTCCTGCACCTGACGTCAAATCAGAGGAAGCGAATCCCGAGATGAAATCCGAGTGGCCGAGTAAAAAGTCAGAGATCGCAGCTGAAGAGCTCAAGCCCATTTATTTTGATTTCGACAAATCAATTATCCGCGATGACGCCAAAGACACTATGAAGGCGAATGCCGCGTGGCTCAAGGCGAACCCAAAGGTAAAAATCAGGATCGAAGGCAACTGTGATGAACGGGGCACAATTGAATACAATCAGGCGCTCGGACAGCGACGGGCAGCGACCGCGAAACAGTATCTGATAACCCTGGGCGTGTCAGAAAATCGGGTCACGCTTATTAGCTACGGCAAAGAAAAATCAAGCTGCAATGAACATGATGAAGCATGCTGGCAAAAGAACCGGAAAGACAATTTTGTCTCAATGGCAGACTAGGCGAAATACGCAAGCAAAAAAGGAGCGTCCGCTCTCATCAGAAATCGAGATCCTTTGTTCGATCAATGATCTATAGTGAGTTCCTCCCTCCTTCCAGGCTGTCTGGAGGACTGGTATTTACACTCATGGGTGCCGTGGGCGATATCGCCTTAGGGCACCCTTTTTTTAGACCAGCAGGATAGAAATCGGGATGCAAGCCATCACGATGATATAAGGAAATATCGAGACTGAACCAGAGCCTTTTGGCGCCTAAAAGGAACTGGAATCCGCAAGCCGGGAGCTCAAGGCCTTCGGCTAGACGGTCTCCCATGACCTGCGTTCTCCTACCCGGCCATTATTTTCAAACAAATCCTGCGCATGGAGCCCCATATCGTGCTCGGCTCGATGCAGCAAGACCAGGAGCAGGTGATCTTCGTGAAGGACAACGCGCAGGCTTCCCCAGGGAGAAAGCAGGCAAGATATTCGAGGCTTTCAAGAGAATCCACAGCGAAAAAGAGTTCAGCGGCACCGGCATCGGCCTTGCCACAGTGAAAAGGATCATTGCCCACCACACGTGAGGGTCTGAGCCGAAGGCGACACAGGCAGGGGGCTACGATCTATCACTCTGCCGGCCCTATCGTGATGGAAACAGTTTGAATAAAGTCATCTTAGTCATGCAACACGTCCTTCCTGAAACTAACACCACACCTCACCATACAACCTACGCATTTCACAAGAAATTGTTAGCAGATCCTTATTAAATGTACCTCTCTGAAATTTAGAAAACTTTGCATCCTTTAACAGCACATGCGAAATAACCCGGTACAGTTCTGTGGTATACTTGATACGTGCTTCGTCAAATTTCGTATAAAGCGGAGGAGGTATAATGTTGAACAAGAGATCTGCAGCAGTATTCGCAACGATGCTTTTTTTGTCGTTTCTAATGTCGTTTAAGGCGCATGGATTGACGACGAGCGGTCTCCCGAAAGAATTGTCAAGCGAAAGTAAAGCATGCATAGGATGCCACAGTTCCACGACGATTGGCATTTACCAGGAATGGGGAAGAAGCAAGCATTTTCGCGCAAACGTGGGCTGCTACGAGTGCCACGGTAAGGAAAAAGGCGCGCCAGGCGCTTTTGAGCATAATGGCTTTACTATATCCGTTATAGTTTCTCCACTTGACTGCGGAAGGTGCCATGGTAAAGAGGCTAACGAGTTTATGAACTCGCACCATGGCAAGGCGGACCGTATAATCGGATCTTCCGATAATACGCTGGCGGAGATGGTAGAGGGCAATAATGGTATGAAGACCGAGCAATTCCCAAAGGGGATATCCGCCGCAGCTGTGAACGGATGCTGGCAATGCCACGGAGGAGTCATAAAGGTTGAAAAGGATGGCAAGCTCGACCCGGCCACCTGGCCTAATACCGGCATGGGGCGCGTTAACCCCGACGGCTCCGAGGGCAGCTGCACCGCATGCCATCAACGTCATGAATTCTCGGCAGCCCAGGCCCGGGAACCCAAGACCTGCGGCAAGTGCCACCAAGGACCCGACCACCCGCAGTATGAAATCTATGAGTTATCAAAGCATGGCATCATGTACACGTACACTGCCCAGAAGGAAATGCACATCGATTCTGACAAATGGATAGTGGGTGAAGATTACACGGCGGCGCCCACCTGCGCCACCTGCCATATGTCGGCCACGAAAAACCAGCCTGTTACTCACGATGTCGGCCTGCGCATAAAGTGGAACAACAGGCCGGCGGTATCAGTTCTGGCCAACGAGTCCGACAAAATGATGGGACTGCCTGGGGCCAAGATCAGCGGGGACGAGCGCGAAAAGAACATGAAGGACGTATGTAGCGCCTGCCATGAAGCCAATTTTGTCAACAACTTCTATACCCAGTACAATGCGGAGCTGGCTTTGTACAACAACAAATTTGCAAAGCCCGGATTGAAGCTTTATAACAAGGCCACGGAAGTGCTCAAGGCGGTGCAGGGCAAGGAATATGCCCAGTGGTCTAACAAGATAGACTATACCTGGTTTGAGATCTGGCATCACCAGGGCCGCCGCGCGCGCCACGGAGCTTCCATGATGGCGCCGGATTATACTCAGTGGCACGGCAATTACGAAGTTGCCAAGGATTTCTACAGCGAATATATACCCGCACTCAGGGAAGTCATAGAAAAAGGGAAAGCAAGCGGTACCGCCGATGCGAACAAAAAGGCGGCCGAGCTCGACGCCATGCTGACGGAGGTCTTGAATTCACCCGACCACAAGTGGTCGATAGGCAAAGAAGATCCTGATATAACGGCTGAAAGGCTGAAGCGCAAGGCCGAATTCGAGCAGCGCTACAAATGATGGAATTGTAAAAATTCAAAATCCACCAAGGAGGCACGTTCGTGCCTCCTTGGTATAACCCGCGACGAGCACAGGGGAAGGAACAGCTGTCCGGAAATTGTTAAAATAGGACCACAGTGCGCGTTTTTTAGAGGAGAGAAAAAGCCACAGGTCTTCACTACAAAAATTAAGAATTATTAGTTGTAGCAAACAGTGCCTCTATTTCCCGTACTTGTGAATGGAAGGTGATATTCTGAAGCGCAGGTTATACATAGAACCCCTTTGGTATTCTGGCAGGAGAGAAAGTCTCTCCCGCAATGGAGCAATTTGAGGTCTTGCAATCGCAACTGCTATGCAATGCCCTTCAGCTAAGTAGGTTCAGAGTGTTGGTCCCGTCATCTACGAAGTAGATTCCCTTGCCAGGGACAAAAGCCAGACCAAACAACGTGCCGGCACCGGGAGGCGTACCTGAGCCGTCTAGCAGCTTGGTTGAGATCTGGACGCCGGCAGGGGTAATCTCCGAGAAGTGTCTGCGTTTCCTTTTCACCAAATCCCGTTGTATCAGCCGCGAAGAAAAAAGGTTTAAACGACCACGTTAATTTTCCCGGGGCGCGCGGTCAGACCATATCTTGTAAAGGGAGGATGACAAACCGTGAGTACGTTCGAACGCGTCAGAAAATTGTTTCTCACGAACTACGATTTTTCAGAGGAGCGGCTTCGGCCGGAAGTTACCATCGAGAGCATCGGCCTCGATTCCCTAGACAAGGTCGAATTTCTGTTCGCCCTGGAAAAGGAATTTAACATCAAGATCCCCGACCGCGAAGTGAGGCTCGTTACTCTGCAGGACGTGATCACTTCTGTCGACCGACTGGTCGCCGAACAACACAGCCAGAACGAGCACCAGGAAGCGTAGATGAAACAGGTTGCCATTACCGGGATGGGGATCATCTCCCCACTGGGAAACACGTGCACGGATTTTTTCGACAGTCTTTCCGCGGGAAAATCCGGGATCCGGAGAATATCGCCGGAGTTCGCGCCGTGTCTGTCCGTGCGGATCGCAGCTCAGGCAGATTTCAGTGCCGAGGAGCATTTCCCGAAGAAGATCGTGCGGACCATGGACCGCGCGACCCAGTTCGTTCAGGTGGCGGCAGCGCAGGCCTGGAGGGATTCCCGTCTCGATCTTACCGATGCTGAAAAGAAACGAGCCGGCGTCTACCTGGGCACCGGCATGGGTGGCGCGAACACCATTGAGGAGTCTTACAGCCAGTTGTACCGGCAGCAGGCAAAGCGCCTCCATCCATTCACCGTCGTCATGGTCATGAATAATGCCGCCGCCTCTGGCATCTCGATCGAGCGCGGCCTGAAAGGCCCGTGCCTTACATTTTCCACCGCATGCTCCTCGTCATCTGTTGCGATCGGCGAAGCATTCCGGCAGATAAAACACGGATACGCCGATGTCATGCTCGCCGGCGGAATGGAATCGGCCCTCACGTTCGGATGCCTGATGAGCTGGGACTCGATCGGAACACTCGCCCTGGAGGCGGAAGATCCTTCGACGTCCTGCAGGCCCTTTTCCAAAGACCGGACCGGCTTCGTGCTGGGAGAAGGGGCGGCGGTTCTCGTACTCGAATCCATGGAACGTGCAAAAAAACGGGGCGCCCGCATCTACGGCGAGGTTATGGGCTACGGGTCGACAGCGGACGCAGCGCATATCACGAAACCCTCAGTGGAAGGGCAGGCGCTGGCCATGGAGGCTGCCCTGGAGGAAGCCGGGATGGAACCTGGTGAGATCGATTACATCAACGCTCACGGCACGGCGACCAAGCTGAACGATGTTGTCGAAACCCAGGCGATCAAGAAGGCTTTCGGTAAGAGGGCGTACGGCATCCCGATCAGCTCTACAAAATCCATGCACGGACATCTCTTGGGAGCGGCCGGGGCGGTGGAGTTCGTCGCCGCGATTATGACGATGAACCGCGGCGTAGTCCCGCCGACAGCGACGCTGACCGTGCTAGACCCGGAGTGCGATCTCGACTACGTGCCGAACAAAGCCAGGACCGGGCTGGACCTCAAAACCGTGATGTCGAATTCCTTTGCTTTCGGCGGGACCAACGCGGTGCTGGTGGCGAGGAAGTTCGAGAACGATTGAAAGAAAATCATCTACAATGAGTGCCTGTCCTGCAGTTCTGACCGCTTCTCGTCGTGCGAACTCGGTCTTCAAGTTACGACCAGTATTTCACACCATTTTGACCGTGCGAATCTGCAAACTTGTAGGCTCATTGTCTTCCTGAACATGTTGTCTATGTCCTTTTCCGCAAGCATCAGTTTCATGACGAACTTGATGGCCTGTGCATATTGTTTTCTGGAATATGAGCTGGAGACGTCAAGGTCCATGACATCATATATAAAAAGAACAATGCGGAATGGTACCTTTATAAAAGTTTTTACAGAAAACTCCGGTTATCGAAGGACTGGGTAGAGAATCATTTTTTCAGTGTTTCAGTCGTTGCACTGCATTGCTCATCTTACTGAGGACGTGAGTCAGGTGATTCCATACCTTAATGCTGTCCTGGGAGGAGATACCTTTATCAAAGACCCGCCGTCTGTAACCTTCAAGATGCATGGAAAACTTTTGACGGTCTACAGCCGCACGATCGCGGTGAACCCCCTTCGCAACGAGGAGGAGGCGTACAGCATTCTTGAATGGATGAGGAAAGAAATAAACGAGGCGTGGCAGAACAGGGAAAGCATCGTCCCAAATACGAAGGTGCAAAGAAGGCTCACCCTCTCACCATCTATAAGTTGCTGCCGGGTACGAACTGTAAGGCATGCGGCCAACCCACGTGCCTAGCTTTTGTCGCTCTTGCAGCTTCAGGTGCCAAGGTAGCAGCAGACTCTGTTCCTCTGCAGGAGGATGACCAAAATAAGCTACGTGAATATCTGTCTTCCTTCCGTTTTGATTGACCCACGACGGATACTAACCATTTCGGACGAAAATGCGTGAGTCCTGGTATTTGAAACATCGTTCAGGGTGGGAGGCTTCGTGTACCAATTTGTCGGACACGGAGCCCCTATCATTAAGTGAAGAGTGGTTAAAATCTAATAGGGCGGTATAAGCGTCCAGTTGTTGAAAGACCAATTATGTGCCATAACTCTTGACAGGCTCTTTCTTTAACTGTTAACGATTGCTGATTTTAATAACTCAATGTTACAGCTAAAATAGTTGCTTCACTGTCGGGCCAGTATCGCGAGGGTCGCTAGACACGCCCCGACAAGAAGTATTGCGATATAGGGCGGCACAACCAACGTGGTGAATCCAAGAAGCAGCAGTGCAACACTGCCGACCACATGCAGTTTCGACCGGACATTCGGCACTGCCCACAGATACCAGCCTTGGGCAGCCAGGAAAACGAATGGACCCCCAGACAGCAACAGGCCTAGCGGAAACGAGGTCCGTTCTAATGGATGTTCGATCACTTCTCTATTCGCGACCGCGACGAGAATAAGTCCTGCAACCATGACCATCAGAGCGTTTACCGCGTGGCGGCTGGTGCGAATGGGGTTGCTAGTCTTCTCCAAATGCCGAATGATGAGCCGATGCGTCCTCCCGAAGCTCAGCGCCCATAGGGAAACCGTTCCCACTAGCGCAAAAGTACCGGTGGCCACAGTTATCTGCGTAACGATTGACGCAGCTATCGCAGTGCCCGCAGTGAGCACTGTTTCTCCAAGCGCAATGAGAAGGAACAGGCGACAGCGTTCCAACATGTGATCAGCGTCGAACTCGACGTTCTCAGACCGGAGCCGTCGCCCGGGAATGGGATGCGCGAGCCACCTGCCAATCTCATCTATCCCGGCAGCCAGCGCCCACCATAGCAGGCGGGCTTCCGAATTCACTACAGCACCCGCGAGCCACAACGGTGTCGTGGTGATCAACCAGAGAAGAGTTCGTAAGTAGTGCTCCCGGAGAACAATATCAGTTGTATTGGCTAGCGTCCAGATGGTGCGCCCCAGTTGGATCAACAGCATCGGTATGACGAAGGACCAGCCAGAGATGGCGAAGGCCCTGGTCACAGCAGCGTTCATGAAGAGGCCTAAAAGCATCACCGCCAAAATCAACCAGCGCGTCCGGGATTGATCGACACGAATCAGAGTCGCCGACCAGCTTGTGGTAAACCATGACGCAAATATGGCGGTCAGCATTACAAGAGTCTCAGCTCCGCCGCGCCATGACAGATGCGTGAATAGATGTTGCGAGAGCTGTGATATGGCAAACGCAAACACGAGGTCGAAGAGCAGCTCTAATGGAGTGACCTCATATTTCTGTCCAGGGTTATGAGAATGGGAAGTGCCAGCCATTCTTCCTCACGAACTTACGGCCGCAGCAGCGTCTTGATGGCGCGGCGTCCGTCCATAGCACGGTAGCCCTCGGCCACCCGGTCCAAGAGCAGGGTCAGGTCGAAAACCTTGCCGGGATGGATCTTCCCGTTCCACACCAAATCGATGAGTTCGGGCAGAAAGCGGCGCACTGGCGCAGGTCCACCATGAAGGCGAACGTGAGCAAAGAACAGCTGCTGTCCGTTCAGTTCTACGCCGTGCGGTACCTCTACGTACCCCACGTATCCACCCGGCCGGGTGGCATCCTGCCAAAACCGGGAACTCGTCCTCGTGAAACAGGTATTGTCGGAGCTGAAGAATGATCCGATGACGAACTGGCCTCGCTTGACGGAGGTGACCGCACTCCCTACCTCCTCGACAATGCCGCAGTATTCGTGCCCCATCGCGGTGGGCTCGGTGGTCGACTGGATACCGCGGTAGGACCACAAGTTGGACCCGCACACGCAGGCGGCCGATATCCTGATGATAGCATCCGTGGGTTTGATGATTTTCGGGTCGGCGCGCTCCTCAAAACGCACATCGCGCGGACCGTAGAGAACGGAGCCTTTCATCGTTTATCTCCAATCTCCCTGATTAGAGAATACTCAGTTTATCGATCCAACGTGACACCTCTAGTGCCGCGGAACCTGCATTGGTTCCCTGTATAGCAAGTCCCTCTAGTATGGTAGCCTTGGGGCATGATTTGGCAATATCCTTTTCGCTATGGCCCATTCCGCTACCCTCGTGAGTACAAAATGGAACAATCGTTTTTCCGGAAAAATCATAGCCTTCCAGGAACGTGAATACCGCCATGGGCGGCGTTCCCCACCAATTCGGATACCCCAAAAAGATCACATCATATACCCCTATGTTTTCGACTTTTCTCTTCAGCTTCGGTCTGGCTTTGGCACGCAGTTCATTCTTGGCGGCTTCCGTGGTTTCCATATAATCCTTGGGATAAGTCGCGACGGTTTCAATATGAAACAGATCCCCTCCCGTTTTTTTCTGGATTATCTGTGCGACAACTTCGGTATTGCCGGCCTTCAGGTCGACGATCCTCCCGCTGACATAGTTCTGTCCTCGCCGGGAGAAATAGGCTATCAGGTATTTCTTCTTTGTTACATTCATACGGGATCCTCTCAAAACTCATCTTTTCTCAAGCACGTTCTTCAAATGATTGATGCCCGATGCCGCCGTCGGCCATCCCGCATAAAATGCAATATGTGTGATCGCGGCAACAATCTCTTCCTTTGCGAGGCCGTTTTCAAGAGCCTTCTTCAGATGGAATTCTACTTGCTCGATACGATTGAGCGCGACCAGACACGTGACCGTGATCAGGCTCTTGTCCCGCTGGGATAATGGCGGGCGTTTCCAAACATCACCGAAAAGAACGTCCTGGGTCAATTGCACATAATCCGGTGCCAGTGTCTTTAGCTCATCCGTTGCCTTTTTTACATCGCTGTCTGACATAGGTAACTCCTTTCTATAGTTCCTGCTTTGTGGGGCGGAATAGAATTTCGTTCACGTCCATGTCTTCGGGCTGGCTCATGGCGAATGCCACTGCCCGTGCGAACGATTCAGCTGGAAGCGCAACTTCCTGAACGAACTTGCGGATGTTTTCGGCTATATCAGGCTCGGTAATGCTGTCCGCTAGTTCTGTAGCTATTGCACCCGGGGAGATGACGGTGGCCCGGATATTGTACGGTTTGATCTCCTGCCGCAGTCCTTCTGAGATAACGAGCACTGCCGTCTTTGTGGCCGCGTACACGGCGCTACCCGGACGCACTTTGTGGCCAGCCACGGACGAGACATTGATGATGTGCCCGGCTTTCTGCTGCTTCATATAGGGTAGAGCCGCAGCAATACCGTACAGCACGCCCTTCAAGTTTACGTCGATCATCCGGTTCCAGTCGCCGATCTTGAGGCGTTCGAGCGGCGAGTGCGGCATCAAGCCAGCATTATTGATTATGACATCGATCCGGCCGTATGTCTGCACGGCTGCGTCGACTAGCCTTTTGACCTGTTCATATTGAGTGACATCGGTTGACACGGCAAGTGCTTTTCCGCCATTGCGGCTCAATTCATCTGCCAATGATTTGAGGCGATCGACGCGCCGCGCACCAAGTACAACAGTTGCCCCCTGGGCGGAGAGATGTCGGGCAGTCGCTTCGCCGTTCCCGCTGCTTGCGCCAGTGATGACAACGACTTTTCCCTCGATATTGTTGCTCATAGTTTAGATTCCTTTCTATTGGTTACTTCGACAGGCCATTCGGGACCGGTTCCCGGGGGCCAGTCCTTTTCTTGGATCGAGCATCCGCTGGCCGTTCATCGGTGCAAGTTCGCCGTACCAACAGGCAGCGGTCACTCCACCATCGCCGCATGGATTAGCCCGGTGGCGTCACCAAGATTCGTGGCCGTCTCGACGAGCGCATGCACGGCCTTGCGCGAGGACGCATCAACGTCACGGCGCTTACCTCGTATCCCGCGTTCCCCAGAACCTCCGCAGCTGCATTGGCGTTATCCGGCCGCATATGGCCAGCAGGACATTTTTGCCTACACCAACCCGCCGTGCGGTAGCCTGACCGATCTGGCCGGCTCCGATGACGACAAGTACGTTTGTCATAGCTTCCTCCATGTACCCGGTTAGAGCCCGGTCCTTTTTTCCAGGGCTTCGGGATACCGAGCTCCTCGGATCTCGATCTTCGAGGCCGCGGTGTCGATCTCTCGCACCTCCTCGTATGTAAGCTCGACGCTGATCGCTCCGATATTCTCGTCCAGACGCGACAGCTTCGTAGTGCCAGGAATGGGAATGATCCACGGCTTCTGTGCAAGAAGCCAGGCAAGCGCAATCTGAGCAGGTGTCGCTTTCTTCCGGTCCGCGATCGTGCGCAGAAGATCGACCACTGCCTGATTTGCCTTACGGGCCTCCGGCGTGAAGCGGGGAACGATGTTCCGGAAGTCGGTTTTGACGAACTCCGTTTTCTCGTCGATCTTTCCCGTGAGGAAACCTTTCCCGAGCGGGCTGAAAGGGACGAGACCAATCCCGAGTTTTTCGAGCGCGGGTAAGAGCTCCTTCTCGGGGCTTCGCCACCACAGCGAGTATTCACTCTGGATCGCGGTGACCGGCTGGACCGCATGAGCCCGGCGGATCGTTTTCACGCCTGGTTCCGAAAGGCCGAAGTGTTTGACCTTCCCTTCCCGGATCAGATCCTTCACCGTTCCGGCCACTTCTTCGATCGGCACGTTCGTATCGACACGATGTTGATAGTAGAGATCAATAGCATCGACCCTAAGACGTTTAAGCGACCCTTCAAGGCTTTGCCTGATGCCTTCGGGACGGCTGTCCTGTACCTGCTTCCCATCGGGACCTATTTTGATCCCGAATTTGGTAGCTATCGCCACCTTCCCGCGGAAGGATGCGAGTGCCTCACCGAGAAGCTCTTCGTTCGTAAACGGACCATAGACCTCGGCTGTGTCGAAGAAGGTTATGCCCCGTTCCACCGCTTTCGCAATAAGAGCTATCATCTCCTTTTTTTCCGGAGGCACGCCGTAGGCCATACTCATTCCCATGCAGCCGAGCCCGAGAGACGAAACTTCCAGACCGCTTTTTCCTAATGTACGCTTTTGCATTATGTCTCCTTTCGCTACAGCCAAAGTAACGCTGAATCTGCCTGCCCTGCTTTGTTGACAATCCTATCCTACAACTGAAAGAACAACGGTTGGTAGACCAATTCTGCCTATTTATTGCCTAATCCTCCGAATTCTTCTATAATTGGGTTGACGGGGCAATAAAGTCTTGTAAGATAGGATCATGGAGACAGCAATGAGAAAGCCGAATGTGAAACGGGAACTCGAGAATAAAGAGATGGAAGCCGCGCTCGTAACTTTGGGAAAGAGTATTGCTCAATGGACCGACAAGAGCGATCGGATTGAGACGGCGATCCCGGGATTAATACTTGCCCGGCGGGTCGAACCCAGCGAGCCCATAAGCATCCTTTACGAACCGCGCATCTGTGTGATCGCGCAAGGGGCCAAGCGCGTGCAGCTCGGAGATGACGCATATGTGTATGACGCGCACCATTTCCTGATTACTTCCGTGGATCTGCCCACGTTTGTGCAGGTTATCAAAGCGAGTCCGGAAAAGCCGTACCTGGGGCTCGTATTGAACATCGACCAGCGCGAGATCTCACAGCTCATGGTGGACAGCAATCTTCCTCCACCGCGTCCTCAGCAATCGAGCCGAGGCATGGCGACTGGCGAGGTCACGCTGCCGTTGCTCGCCTCCTTTCAACGGCTGATCGACCTGCTTGATCAGCCGAAGGATATTCCGATCCTTGCTCCGATCATCGAGCGCGAAATTTTCTACCGGTTGCTTATAAGCGACCAGGGAGCGCGCCTGCGACAGATTTCGGCGGCAGGGAGTCAAAGCAATCAAATAGCGCGTGCGATCGATTGGCTGAAAGGAAACTTTACGAAGCCGCTGCGCATCGATGCCCTCGCAGCGCAGGTCAATATGAGCACCTCGACCTTCCACCATCATTTCCGACAGGTGACGGCCATGAGCCCGCTGCAGTACCAGAAATGGCTGCGCTTGAACGAAGCGCGTCGGCTGATGCTCGCCGAACATCACGACGCGACGACCGCTGCCTTCCAGGTCGGCTATGAGAGCCCCTCCCAATTCAGCCGCGAGTACAGCCGTATGTTCGGCGCCCCGCCGTTGCGTGACATCGTGAATTTGCGACAGATGGCTAGTAGCCCGGAGGGTATAGGACAGGCTGTAGCCGGTGAGGCATAGGCTAATACTTCAAACCATTCCGCTTGATAGAATCCGTAAACGAGAGGTCCTCGCCGGAGCCGTTCAATCTACGTTTCATCAAGTAATTGCGTTCCCCCCGCGTTCTCTGTTTTCCGCTTGATAATTTCCTCAGCAGCGAATACAATTCTGAATAAGGACAACCGAACCATGGCTGAAAAAGAAAAAAACACCTCGGTCGCTACGAACCGCAAGGCATACCACGACTATTTCATCGAGGAGACCATCGAGGCCGGCATGGCGCTCCAGGGCACCGAGGTGAAATCCCTGCGCCTCGGCCTTGCCAATCTGACCGACAGCTACGCCATTGTCAAGAACAACGAAATTTTCCTCCTCAACGCGAATATCAGCCCCTATCCCTACGGCAACATCATGAACCACGAGCCGCTCCGCACGCGCAAACTTCTCCTGCATCGGGAAGAGATCCGCAAACTCGTCGGCAAGATCACGCAGAAAGGCTTTACCCTCATTCCGCTCAAGATATACTTCTCGCGCGGCAAGGCCAAGGTGCTGATCGGCCTCGCCAAGGGCAAGAAGGCATACGACAAGCGCGAAACGATCAAAGAAAAGGAATCGAAGCGCGAAGTGGAGCGGGCGGTGAAGGAAAGAAACAGATAAATCCCACCAATATCCTCCTGTTTTGCTACAATTAAGATACACAGCGGTCAATAAGGCGCGGAATGAAAGCCTCCTGATTTACCGGAAATTCATATCGCGGTGCGGGCTGTTTCAGCCGTGACGAGTCGCTGTGACCAAAGTACAAAAAATTATCAGCAAGGAGGTCGCTATGAAGCGGTTTGTGATTTTTCTCGCATGTATGACGTTTATGGTTCTCACGTTCGGCTCGGCATCGGCACAGGCCAAAGTTGTAGGGAAAACCGTCGAGTACACGGCGCAAGGCGTTGTGATGAAGGGATACCTCGCCTTTGACAACAGCATCGAGGGCAAACGTCCCGGAATACTCGTAGTTCACGAGTGGTGGGGGCTGAACGATTACGCGCGCAGGCGCGCCCGGATGCTGGCCGGACTTGGCTATACGGCGCTCGCCCTCGACATGTACGGAGAAGGAAAAACCGCGGCACATCCTGATGATGCCGGCAAGTTCTCATCCGAACTCATGAAGAACTTCGACGTTGCCAAGGCGCGGTTTACGGCAGCAGAGGATTTTTTAAAGAAACAGCCCACCGTTGATTCCAATGAGATCGCGGCCATCGGCTACTGCTTCGGCGGCGGCGTCGTGCTCAACATGGCCCGTCAAGGGGCCGACTTGAAGGGCGTCGTCAGTTTCCACGGCATTCTGACGGCGGTAAAGCCGGCGGAGCCGGGCGCAATCAAGGCGAAGATCCTCGTGCTGCACGGCGGCGATGACAAGTTCACGACTCCGGAGCAGATCGAAGCATTCAAAACTGAAATGACGAAGGCCGGCGCTGATTACAAGTTCATCACGTATCCCGGCGCCATGCACAGCTTCACCAATCCCGAAGCGACCGCTCTCGGGAAAAAGTTCAACATCCCCATTGCGTACAATGCAAAGGCCGATAAAGAGTCCTGGGGCGAGATGAAGAAGTTCCTGGCGGCGATTTTCGAGAAATAGCGAACATCAGCCGCGGGCGCACGGGTGCACGCATCACCGTGCGCCCGCCCGGTTTCCGCAATGCCTTCATGCTCCGGCACATTCGGAATGTTTCCGCTACGTATTCCGGCCTCTTCCTATATTCCGATCAGATTTACTTCACGCTCAAATAGCCTGCCCTCCAAAAAGCTGCTGAATTGCGCTTATTCGAATATTCACTTGACAGGCGAACGGCAGTTTGCGATACTCATTCTGCAACGGAATGCTTTCTCTCTGCGGTTCTCGTTGCCATACCGTCATCGGATTTGAGCATAACGACATTTTCCCCTCCCAAAAGACAGGAGGCAACAGTTATGAAAGTCCGTCCAGTTTCGACAATGCTCCGGCCCTGCCAGTTCACGAAGCCTGTTGCTCTTGCAGCCCAAGCTGCACCCACTATAAACGAAAGCAATGCCTGTACCGGCGATGAAACGCCGAAAAAACGAGATAAAACCTGCGCCGGCCGGCGCAAGGAAACGAGAAGCCGAGTCTGTATCAATGCAGCAAAGATCGAACCTGAGGTGCACGAGCGTGAAAGATAGACAAAAAGGAGGAAAACATGGCTCACAGGCACGAAGGGCTTTTCGATTTTATCATTATCGGGGCCGGCCCCGCAGGACTCAGTATCGGTTCGGAACTTTCCAAAAGATATCACGGCCTGATCATTGAAAAAAATGAGGCCGGCATCACGGACAAGTTCTGGTTTGTCCCTTTCAACGTCGTTGATGACGACGTGAAACCGTTCACCTACGGCGGAGTAAGGCGTTTTCTGACCAATACCTTCACCGGGGGCAAAATAGAGTGGGAGGCAAAGCAGTTCGACCGATATCCCTATGTCGACGAGCACAGCCTGCTTTCCCACTGGGTGGAAGAAATCAGAAAGAACTATTCTGTTATACTAGACAACTGTACATTGCAAGACGTGGAGGTCAAGGGCGGGATCGTCACGGCTAAGACCGACAAAGGAAGTTTCGAGTCACGGCTGCTCATAGACGCTTCGGGGTACAATTCGCCGCTTGTAAAGAAGTACAGGATTAAACGGAGAAACCTCTATTGGTGGTCTGTATACGGGGCCATCGGAAAACATCCCCACGGGCTCGGGGGCGACCTGCGGGTCGGGGATTACATGCTGTGGCAGACCTTCAGAGATACCAATCCGCGCATTGGAGCATCTCTGAAACAGGGGAGGCCGGTTTTTGAATATGAGATGCTCGGAGAAAATAAGTCTTTCTCGCTGATACTGTACCTTAGAAAAGAACAGATGAGCAAAGAGTTCATGAAAAAAGAATTCATGCACATCATCACGGCCGAAGATTCGACGCGCGAATTTCATGACATTGAAATAACGGAAGAGAAGTTCGGGTGGTATCCATCGGGCGACATCTCTCAACAGCAGATAGCAGAGGATAACGTCGTATTCGTGGGAGACGCCGGATGCTGGACCACGCCGTGCGGATGGGGCATGGGATTTATTCTTGATAATTACAAACACTTTGCCAAGCACATTGGCGGAGCGCTTGATCAGAACATGCTTGACAAAGAGAGTCTTCTCGACTTGTCGCTTTTTAAGACCCATGCGAAGTATGAGATTCTTTTAAACGCCCTTGCGACCCACTTCCTGGCCAATGCATCCGCACCTCAGCTGGACAGATTTATCAACCTCTTCAACAAAGAAATAGACCCCCTGCTGTGCGAAAAGCTGTTTACTCTGACCATTACCGAAGAAGAAGTAATCGGTGTATTAAAGGTATTCCCATCTCGTTTCAGTATCAGGGAGTTGCTTCGCATCATTCCCAAAGAGGATTGTTCTCTTGTCCTCGCGATGGCAAAATATTTCATCAAGGATTCAGTGCTGCAGGGGTTGGACAAACTGTTGTCTCCGTTCAAAAAGAAAAAAGCGGCGTCTCAATCAAATAACGGATTTGATATCGGTTGAACGGTTGACGGCCGCAAAACGACCACACTAAGATTTTGCTATGGTTACTATTTCAGGGTACAGGATTGGCAGGCCGCTTTACAAGGGCAGAAGGACTGCTGTCTATCAGGGCCGCAGACTGGACGACGAGAAACCAGTCATCATCAAGACCCTCCTGGCCGAACATCTCACGGCTGAAAACATCGGGACTCTGCGGCACGAGTACGGGGTGACACGGCTTCTCGATCTGGAAAATGTCGTGCATTCGTACGGGTTGGAAAGCTCCGACGACGGTCCGGCGCTGATTCTGGAAGACTTCGGCGGCGTCCCCCTGAAAAATATCATCGCCCCCGGAGGGATAAAGCCGGATGTCTCTTTGAACATTGCGATCCAGATCGCGCAGGCCCTCGGCGAGCTTCATCAAAACCATGTCATCCATAAAGACATAAAGCCCTCGAACATTATAATCAACCCTGACACGGGACAGGTAAAGATAACTGATTTCGGAATCTCCTCCCTCCTTGAGCGGGAATACCATCCCGATGTGCTTGGCGGAAGCCTTGCGTATATGTCCCCGGAGCAAACGGGCCGAATGAACAGGGCTGTCGACTACCGAACCGATTTTTATTCCGCCGGCGTAACTTTTTACGAAATGATGACCGGGCAGCGCCCGTTTCAGGCTGAAGACCCCATGGAATGGGTCCACTGCCATATCGCCAGACTTCCCGTCCCGCCGGAACGGATAAACCCGGAGATACCGAAAGTGGTTTCAGAGATAATCTTGAAGCTGCTTTCAAAAACCCCTGAAGAACGGTATCGAAGCGCCTATGGACTCAAGGCCGACCTGGAGAGATGCCTGACCGCATTGAGGGACGCCGGGAGCGTAGAATATTTCATTATCGGCCAAGATGACATATCGGACAAATTTCAGATCTCGCAAAACCTATACGGGAGAGAGGAAGAGATCGCCGCACTCATGGACTCTTTCCAGCGCGTGTGCGGCGGGGGACCTGAAATGGTACTCGTTTCAGGATATTCGGGGATCGGCAAATCAAGCATCGTGCGGGAAGTGCACAAGCCCATTGTGAAACACCGTGGGTATTTCATCTCCGGGAAATTCGACCAGTTCCAGCGCACGATCCCCTATGCCTGCCTCATCCAGGCATTCCGGGAGCTGGTCCGCCAGCTCCTGACGGAGAGCGAAGAGTCCATTGCGAAATGGAAAAAAAGGCTGTCCCATGCCCTTGATCACAACGGTCAGGTGATCATCGACGTGATCCCGGAAGTACGGTTACTCGTTGATGAGCATCCGCCGGTACAGGAATTGCCTCCCGCCGAATCCCAGAACCGCTTCAACCTTGTATTTCAGGACTTCGTCAACGTCTTTGCGAAAAGAGAGCACCCGCTCGTCATGTTCATAGATGACCTTCAGTGGGCCGATACGGCCTCTCTGAAACTTATCAAGCAGCTGATAACAAACGTGGATACCCGGCATCTCCTGCTGATCGGCGCCTATCGGGATAACGAGGTCGGCGACACCCACCCCCTGATAAATGCCCTTGATGACATCAGAAAGACCGGAGTTGCGGTACGGCATATATCTCTGGGGCCTCTCGGCACCGAGAATGTAAACCGGCTGATCAGTGATACTCTCAAATGCCGACCGGCGGTTTCGCGACCTCTTGCCAAGCTTGTAACCGTCAAGACGGGGGGGAATCCCCTTTTCATCTATGAATTCCTGAAGGCCCTGTACGACGAGGGCCGGCTTGAATTCGATGCGCATCGCGGCGGCTGGCAGTGGGACCTGGGCCGGATAGAGAAGACGAAAATTCCCGAAGACATGGTGGAATTGATCGCCTCAAAGATCCAAAGTCTTCCCGTAAATGCGCAGAAGGTCTTAAGTCTGGCAGCCTGCATCGGAAACCAGTTCAATCTCAAGACTTTGGCCGTGGTCAATGAAAAAACGCACTATGAGACGGCTGTCGATCTCTGGGATGCGATGCAGGATGGATTCATCGTTACCGACGGCAGTTTCAGGCTTGACGGATGGGAAGAGGGGAGCACGGTGGAATCCGTCATGTTCAGATTCATCCACGACCGCGTGCAGCAGGCAGCTTTGTCTTTGATCGAAGAAGGGCTCCGAAAGGAGACTCATCGTAAGATCGGCAGTCTGATCCTGAGAAATACCCGCCCCGAAGAGCTGGAAGAACGGATTTTCGACATTGTCAACCATCTGAATTACGGGAAGGAACTGATCGCCGACCCGGAAGAGAAAAAAGAACTGGCGTTGCTTAATCTGACGGCGGGCAAGAGAGCGATGGCCTCCAATGCTTATGAGGCAGCCTTGAAGTGCATGACCGCCGGGATCGAGCTGCTTGCTGACGACAGCTGGCATGTCCAGTATGAGATGACCAGCTCACTTTATCTGAAGCGGCTGGAGTGTGAGTACCTCTGCGGCAATTTCGACACCGCCGAACGACTGTTCGACGTATGCCTGAAAAACGTCAGATTGCCGCAGGAAAAGGCGAACATCTACAACATAAAGATCATCCTGTACACGCATCAGGGCAAATATAAGGATTCCGTCGAATTAGGCAGAGAGGCCCTGAAGATGTTCGGCGTGAAAATACCGGCCCGGCCCGGCAGGGCTTCGATACTGCTCGAATACGTGAAGTCCCGGTGGCTCCGGTTCAGAAGGAGGCTGGAAGGAAGGAGAGCCGTCGGCGACCTGTTCAATCTGCCCGATATGTCCGATCCCGATCAATTGGCGGTGATGAGTATCCTCAATAATTTGCCGGCGCCATCATATTATCTCAATAAGGACATGTTTGCTTTGGTTAACCTGAAGATGGTCAATATCTCGCTTCGACACGGGAATACCGACGTCTCTTCCTTTGCATACGCTACGTACGGCATGATACTGAGCGGAGTGTTCGGTGATTTTGACACAGGTTTCAAATTCGGGGAACTTGCGTTGAGATTAAACGAAAAGTACGTGAACATCGCCCTGAAGAACAAGTCGCCATTCGTGTTTTACACATTTGTAACACACTGGAAGAGACGCGCGGCACCGGACGTAGCTTCCCTGAAAGAGGTCTTTCAGCTCAGCCTTAAAGGTGGCGACCTGATCTATGCGGCCAATTCCCTACTGAGTATCACGATAAAAACCATTGCACAGGGCACTAATCTCGACAGCGTTCTTAAAGAGGTAAACAACTATCTTGATTTCCTGAGTCGCATAAAAGACCTGGACTCACAGCGTTCACTGAATATAGTCAAACAAATGGTCTTGTGTCTCAAAGGCCTGACAAAAGAGCAATCCAGCTTCTCCGATGATACCTTCGACGAAGCGGCGCAGGTCCAGGTCATGAAAGAGAAGAATACCATACCCCTGCACTGGTACTACATCTATAAGATGGAAATCCTTTGCGTCCTGGGGCACCATGCCGAAGCCTTTAAAATGGCCGTCGAGTCTGACAAGATGCTCGAAACCTCATTGTGCCTCTTCTACCTTGCCGACCACTATATGTATTATTCGCTCGCACTGACGGCGCTCTACCCGACGGCCACGAGCACGGACAAGCGGAGTTTCCGAAAGACACTCGGGCGCAATCTCAGGATACTTGGAAAATGGTCGAAGCATTGCCCGGAGAACTTCCACCATAAACACGCGTTGGTTGAAGCCGAAATGGCCCGTCTTGCAGGAAACGACGGGGAGGCTGCGAAATTATACGAACAGGCTGCGCGCTCTGCCCGGGAAAATGGATATTTCCAGAACGAAGCGGTCTGTAATGAACTGGCCGGCAGGTTTCATCTATCGCGGGGCATTGAAGTATCGGCCAAGGCGTATATCACGAAGGCATATGACGGCTATGTGAGATGGGGAGCGGCAGCCAAGGTGAGGGCGCTGAAAGAGAGCTATCCGGACTGGTTCGACGAACGTCCTGAGGTCGAAAAAGTCCTGGAAACAATGACGCCGCCAACGCCTTCAACCTCCCAAGGTACGGAGTCGCTCGATATGATGTCGGTGATCAAAGCGTCGCAGGCCATATCGGGCGAAATCCATTACGACAGACTCCTCGACAAGCTTATGAAGATTGTAATTGAAAATGCCGGCGCGCGAAGGGGCGTCCTGGTTCTGGAGAGAGACAGCGGGCTTTATATAGAGGCGGAAGGGACGGCCGACAACGGCGCATCAGTCCTTCGTTCCCTGCCGGTGGACGGCAGCACGGTGCTGGCTGAATCGATAGTAAATTATTCGGTACGAACCCACGAAGCCGTCGTATTGGATGATGCCGTAAACGACGGCGGGTTTACGCACGATCCCTATATCATGGACAGGGCGGTGCGATCTGTCCTCTGCGCCCCGATAATCAACCAGGGAAGACTGATCGGCATACTGTACCTCGAAAATAATCTTACTTCCTATGCGTTTACTCCGAAGCGGGTCGGAATCCTTGAAGCGCTGTCTTCGCAAATCGCCATTTCGCTCGAGAACGCCAGGCTGTTCGACGAGACGAGGCTTGTAAAGGAATCACTTCAGGAGAGCGAGCTGAAATTCCGGACCCTTGCCGAGACCATGAGGGCGGCGATTGTCATCTTCCGGGGAGAAAAATTCCTTTACGTCAATCCGGCGGCGGAGTCCATTACCGGCTACACGCACGATGAGTTCCTTCGGATGGATTTCAGCCGTATCGTTCATCCTGAATATCTGAGCATGGTGAGGGAGCGGGAGATCTCACGGCAGATGGGGAAGCCGGTTCCCGCCCAGTACGAGTTCAAGATCATCACGAAAAACGGCGAAGAGCGCTGGATGATGGGAACGGCGGGAATGATCGAATACGAGGGAAAGCCGGCTGCCATCGGGGCTCTTCTTGACATAACGGACCACAAGCGGGGAGAAGCGGAGCGGGAGCGTCTGTATGAAGAGAACGTCCGGCATTACCAGGAAAAGATCGCCGAAGAAAAGAGACACCAGAGGGAAAAAGAGAAAATCCTCATGGATATTCATGATGGCATCGGCGGTATAACGACCAACATAAGCCTGCTCGCCGAAGTGGCCCAAAAAGCGCAGTCCCCTGCGGATGTCAGGAGGGCGCTCAGCACGATTTCAAGCCTTTCGCGGGAGGGCATGGGTGAGATCAGAAGCCTCATGTACAGTCTTGACAGCAAGGACCTTAGCTGGCACACGCTCATTGCGGAATTGAGGAATCAGGGCATATCGACGGTCGCGCCTCACGACATCTCGTTTGAAATGACCCTTCAAATAGAAAAGAACACGGAGGAGCCGGGGAGCCTGCTGTGTATGAATCTTTTCAGGATTTATCGGGAGGCGCTTACGAACGTCATAAAGCATTCGAAGGCCAAGAGGGTCGATGTGAATTTTCATGTAGGCGAGGGACGCCTCGTTCTAACGGTACGGGACAACGGGCAGGGATGGGATAAGATTGCCCGCACTGTCAAGGGGCGAGGCATGTCCAATATGAAGGCCCGAGCTGCCGAAATCGGCGGCACTGTCGTGGTCATCGCGGATAAGGGGACCTGTGTCAGCGTCGAAATCCCGCTTTCCATACAATCCCCTGGCCGGCGAATCGGGTTGTGATATGCCATCGAGCGGTTCCCCTTTGCAAGCGGCTATTTAATGTTCTTCAATTTCTGCAATTGCCTGGTGGCGGTGTCTACAGCCTTCATTACCGCTTTGTTATCGGGGTCGAATGCAAGGACTTTTTCCCAGATTGAAATCGCTTCATCGAGCTTCTCTTCGCGGTATTTTATGAGCCCGACCTCGGTCAGGGCCTTGGAGCATGTTTTGATCTGACTGTTCAAGTAATCGTCGTTGAAAGAAAGCGATTCCGCGAAATCCCTGGTGACGATGCCGCTCTCGAATAAAATACGGTAGATGCTTCCGGCTTCTGAGAAATTTTTTCCCTGAAACGCCACATCCGCCGCATTTCTGACCTGCTCCCCCGTCGCACGGTAAGTACGCCGCAGTTGGGGGTAATGATATTTGTCATATGCGCTGGCGCATATTTCGAGGGCTTTTTTGTATGCGCCGAGTGCAATCTGCTCCTGGGCCTGCCTCGCGGTATCATCCATGATTTTCGTTTCCGCTCCTGTCGGACCGGTTGTCTTGGGGAGTAGGGAGCACGATGATATCAGCACGACCAGGACTATGCAGAAAAACGCGGACATCTTTAATCCGAAGGTGCGCATGGATCAGCCTCTGTTTGAAAACTGCTCGGCAAGCACCGGTTGTGTTTCGATCACCTGGTGGAATATCTCGACAAGACGGGGGTCAAACTGCCTCCCCGAGTAACGGGTCAGTTCACGAAGGGCTTCCTCACGGGAGAGAGGGTTCTTGTAAGGCCGTGCAGACGTCATGGCGTCGAAGGCGTCGGCAACAGCAATGATGGCGGCGTGCAGGGGGATATCTTCTCCCCGCAACCCGTCCGGATACCCTTCGCCGTTGTACCATTCGTGATGATGTCTGACGGCGGGTATGTATTTTTGGAGAGAAGGAGCCCTGCTCAGAATGGCCGCGCCGTTTTCGCTGTGGCTTGCAATCTCACGATGTTCTTTCGGGTCCAGCGGACCATCCTTGAGCAGAACGAAATCGGGCGTTTTCAGTTTTCCGACGTCGTGGAAAAGACTTGCGATCTCGAGGTCTTCGAGCTCCTGACGGGAAAGTCCCAGCGCCCTGCCGATTTTCAGCGACAATTTAGCGACCCGCGTCGAATGGCCGAGCGTGTACGGGTCGCGGGCATCGATTGCCGCCGCGAGCACTTTGACGGTAGAGACATACGCCTCTTCCAGCTCCCGCGCATAGGTGGCGAGTCGCGCCTGCTGGCTCGTGATCAGTTCGGCCATACGGTTGAAACTGGCCGTTAGATTGCCGAGTTCATCATGAGAATAAATCCTGAGCTTTGACTTTCTCCCTTCCTTGAGTTCGCCTACACCCATGGAAAGTTCCTTAATGGGACGTGTGACGAAAGATGACAGTACAACGATGCATCCGATACCCAGGAACATGGCAATGCCGAACCCCACAATGATCCTCTTGTGGGTTTCCGACCTTGCTTTAAGCAAAGCGGATTTATTCATCCCGATTATGATGTTGCCGATTTGCTTGTTTTTAAAGACCATGGGTGTCAGAATCTCAAAAATGCCTTCGTCGTTCCTGGGTTCATAAACACATGTGCCGTCCCCGGTCTCTTTGATTGGGTCGCTTAACGACATGGCGAATCGCTCACCGCGTTTTGTTACATCAGTATGGGCCAGTATCTTCATATTGGCATTCGTAACGGCCACATACTCTACATCAGCATTCGCCTCCCGCACTTTCGAGACGATATTGTCTATTCCGAGCAGGTCGCCGGCAAGAATACTGTACGGCGCCACAGCTGCCGTGCTTTTACTCAGCGATTCTCCTCGTTTGATGACTTCATCCAGGATGTGCGCGTTCATTGTTCGGACGGTGAGCAGGGAAAAAATAGATGTGGTAATGAGAAGCAGAACGGTGATAAACAGGGCGATCTTAAATCTCAGCGTAGAAAAAAGCGTTGTTTTGATTTTCATTTATCAACCTTTTTTCGAGCGAGCAGATTTTGAACCCCCCTGAAAATATTTCGATTCCCCCTGACGACTTCTATACCATAATTTAGACGTAGAGTCAATTTGTTTCACCATGAAATCTTATCGTTGCCATACTTTTAATAATACTAAAGTCATAGTAGATTTATTCAAGGCTCAAAAAATAGCATAATATCGCAGATTGTCTGGCTTCGGGGGGTACTAGGTGCCCGAACGATCCTGGGTTGCGCTCCAAATATGGGCGCTCCTGCTTCAGGACTTTCCTTTGATAGCAGGACTGCCCGAAGTACGCGATGCAAGCTCGGGATTTCATTCAGCGACGGACGCAAACTGTGCAACATCGCGGTGTTTTTCTGCGGTGCCCGAACAATAAAAAACACGGACGATTTTGCCCGTCGAAAAGGCCAGAACAATGCACGGGCTCATCTCGGTCACGAGTTCGTCTCGCATCTTCGTCGTCTCAGCTTATCCAAATAAAATTGTGTTCTGCTTTGTATAATTGTGCCGAAAATGCTTGACAGGTAAAATCGTTTTTGGTAAGCTTTTATCGTCTTCAGCGGTCAACGAACCACTGTCACTCATGACAGGGGCCGCATGATACCTCAAGGACAGCTCATGTGCTCTTGAGATTTTGCAGCAAAGGAGGGTAACTGTTTGGCTAAGGGTAAAGTGAAGTGGTTCAATGATGCCAAGGGATACGGCTTCATTACGCAAGACAATGGCGAAGATGTCTTCGTGCATTATTCGGCCATTCAGGGTGAGGGATTCAAGTCCCTGAAAGTGAATCAGGAAGTTGAATTCGAAATCACCAGCGGTCCCAAAGGCCCGCAGGCGACCAACGTTATAAAATTATAAGGTCCGCACGCTCTCAAATTTAATCTACTATCTGACCCCGGTTGTGCGCAACGCAGCCGGGGTTTTTTATTGTAACGGCATCGGTCCGGCAGCAGGCCGATGACCGGCATCCGACGCAGCGGCTTACCGGCCGATTTTGAAGATGCGATCTATTGATTCGGCTGTGTCGCCGGCTGCGTCTGACCGGGTTGGGCCGCAGGCTCACCGGTCTGTGCAGGCTGCTGCGGCTGTGATGCCGATTCCTTCGATTGCTCAGGCTGAGTGGTTGTTTCCCCCGTTCGAGGCTGCTCTGCCGGCTGTTCCTCGGCGGGCGCGGCTGGTTGCACTTCAAGGGTCGCCGTCTCCCCGGAGGCGGGCGCCTCACCCTGTTTGGGCTTTACTTTCTCAGTCCCCGCTTCGGCGCTGCCTAATCGTGTAGGTGTGAAATTGGGATCCAGTTCATAAGCCTTGTTGAAATTTTCCATTGCCTTTTTCCGGAATTCCCCGTCCTTCTTCTTTCCTATCATGTAATAGGCGTACCCGAGATAATAGAACCCTTCCGCGTCGGGAGCAATCGAGACGGACTCTTCGAACTCCTTTATGGCCGCGTCGTAATTTTTGGCCTTGAGAAACGCGATGCCTTTTTCCGTGTGCACCGCAGCGACCTCAGTATCGAAAAGTTCTTTTTCGGCGCCATGGACAAGTGCGGGGACCAAACACAGCAAGGCCGCAAACGCCAACATCACGATCTTCTTTTTTCCCATCCTCAGCCTCCCTGTTCGTTTTAATCGCCTTAACATAGCACAGGGCTTCTAACCCTGTCAACACCGCCGATAGCCTCACTTTCCTGATTTCCTTGGGAAAACCCCGATGCCCTTCAAGACCGCAGCATTGCCGACAAAATTGTCGAACAGGGTAAAGGCATAAAAACATAAAAAAACGAGTGCCTTACAGAATATTCCGGCCAGCATGGTTCGACAAAATTTTCCTTCTGCTCTTCATCCTTTTTATTAAAGTATAAATTACCCAAAATAAACAAATACTTGCATGTTTGGCATGCATATTGGAATAAGGAGAGACAAAGCATGAACAATGGGCACTGTCATCCCCCTTGTCCTCCCTACCCCGGAGGCTTTACCCCTGGCAGTGTCCATTGTTCGAGCTTCTTAAAAAAAGAAGAAAGGGCAGATTTCGCACAAACATGTTTCGAATATCGGGTGGCTCAACAGGTTCTCAGGAGAGCGGAATGTTTTATAACTCATATGGCGTTGAACAGATCGGACCGGAAAAACTGAGAGAAAAAATAGAATCAGGAGAGGATTTTTTCCTTCTCGATGTGAGGACCGCGATGGAGAACGCTGCGCAGGCCATTGAGGGCTCGCACTTGATCCCCGTACAGGAACTTGCCTACCGTGTCGCTGAAATCCCCCGGGACAAGGACATCGTCGTATACTGCCGGATCGGAAACAGAAGCAGCTTTGCCTGCGCCTATCTGGCGCGGTTAGGATATAGAGTCAAAAATCTGGAAGGCGGGATCGCTTTGTGGAACAGATCAGGAGCGGCATCGGGGGCGAGGGCCTAAACATGAAGTCATGGAACTGCAACATCATTGTGTGCGCGGTCTACGCGGGGCTGGTCCTCCTGCTCACATTTGCGGTGACGCTCTACAGCTATGCCGCCGAGAACTTGACGCTCGAACAGGCCGTTGAGACCGCAATCAAGAACAACCCGTCGCTCACGGCGGCCGACGCGCAGGTCGACTCCGCGCAGGCGGGCGTGCTCAGGTCGTCGTCGGGTTTTCTCCCGAAGGTGAACCTGTCCGAAACCTTCAGCAGGACCGACAATCCGCTCATGGTGCTCGGGACGAAGCTCAACCAGGAGATCGTTTCGCCGGCCGATTTTTCGCCGGCCATCATCAATAGTCCCGGGCCGATCTCGAACTACGACACGCGGCTCGCGGTAATGCAGCCGGTGTTCAACGGCGGCAGGGAGTATCTCGGCGTGCGGCAGGCGAAACTCGCGCGCGACGCCGCGGTGCAGGACCGTGAACGAGCAAAACAGGAGACGGCCTATAATGTCGTGAAAGCGTACTACGGCGTGCTCCTGGCCAAGGCATCGTACGCCGTCGCACAGAAGTCGCTCGAGACGAGCGAAGCGAACGTGAAGCTCGCCGAGGCGCGGTACAAGGCAGGAGCGGTGCTCCAGTCCGATCTTCTCCGGGCGAAGGTACAGTACGCCGAGGTGAAAGAGATGGTGACGCGCGCCAAAAATGGGTTCAAGCTTGCTTCTGCAGGGCTGAACTTCGCAATGGGCGTCCCGCAGTCGACGGAGTATGAGGTCGCGGGAGATCTCGCGCCCCAGGAGGTCAAGGAAGACCTTGACGCGATGATCAAGGAGGCCGGCCTGCGCCGGCCCGACCTCATCTCGGCCGGCCTGAACCGCAAGAATGCCGAGACGGGCGTGAGCCAGGCGCGGACCGAGTACCTCCCGACGCTCAATCTTATGGGCCAGGTGGACTGGAACAGCGACACCTTCGCCGGCGACAATGCAAAGAGCTGGGCCGTAATGGCTGTGCTGCAGTGGAACCTTTTCGACGGGCTCGTTACCAGGTCCAAGGTCAAGGACTCTCTCGCCCAGTCGCAGCGCATGAAGGCAATGGAAGAGCAGACCAAATCGGCGGTCGAACTTCAAGTCCGGCAGGCCTACTACAACCTCGTTGCTTCGACCGACCGGATCGCGGCGACCTCCTCGTCCGTACAGGAGGCGGAGGAAGGACTCAGGATCGTCCAGAAAAGGTACGAGACGGGGATGACGAACTTCGTCGACGTGCTCGGTGCGGAGAGCGCGCTCATCCGGGCGCGGACGGACGCGCTCCAGGCGGTGTACGACAACAACATCGCCGCGGCTGAACTCAGGCTCGCGGCCGGAACGCTGTAGGAAAAATTCAGCATTCAGGATGAAAAATTAAAAAGTTCAAAATGCGGAAGGGGACAACATCATGAACATCACAATGATAAAAGAAAAGCTCAAGTCGCTCGACAGGAGGACCATGTACGGCGGTCTGGTGATCGTCGCACTATCGGTGTTCGGCGCCGGGTACATGATACTCGGAAAAGGGACGGGCTACGCCGATTCGCCGAAGGCCGAGGCGCCGCTTTCGGTCACGACGGTGACGGTCGAACCGAGGCAGATCGAGGATGGCGTATCGGCCGTCGGCGCGCTCAGCTCAAAGAACACGTCGGTCCTTTCCAGCAAGGTGATGGGCAAGGTGTCGTACCTCGGCGTCAGCGAGGGCGACCACGTGACCCAGGGCAAGCTGCTCATGAAGATCGAGAGCGGCGAGATCAGCGCCCAGGCGTACCAGGCCCAGGCCGCATACACGAATGCACAACTCCAGTACGACCGCATAAAGAGCCTCTACGATCAGAATGCCTCCACCCGTGTGGAGATGGACCAGGCGACCCTCGGACTCGAGACCGCCGAGGCGGGACTGAAGGCTGCGAAAGCCATGGAGAGCTACACGACTATCACCGCTCCCATCTCCGGGCAGATCGTGGAGAAGAAGATCAACCTTGGCGAGATGGCGCTTCCCGGCCAGCCGCTCCTCAAGATAGAAGACAACAGGAACCTGCGGCTCGAGGTCACCGTGAAGGAGCAGGACATCCTCTCCATCCAGCCGGGCAAGAGTGTGCGCGTACAGATCGACGCCATGCCGGGGAAGGAGATAACAGGGCGGGTGGCGCAGGTGGTCCCCGCGTCCGATGTGAGAACGCACTCATTCGTCGTCAAAGTGGATATCCCTGAGGAAAAAGGACTTATTACCGGGATGTACGGCAAGGCGCTTTTCACTACCGGCACGCGCGAGGCCATCCTTGTCCCGAAGGAGGCCGTCGTCGACATGTCGGGCCTGTCGGGCGTCTATATCGTGTCACCCGAGGGGAACGCGATCTTCCAGATGGTGCAGCTTGGCGAGGAGCAGGGAAAACAGGTGGAAGTGCTCACCGGGCTCAAGGCTGGAGACCGGGTGATCACCGACGGCAGACTCGGCAGGATCGAGGGAAGGAAGATCGTGCTGGCGCAGAAATAGAAACACTTGATTCCGCCACGAAGGCACCAAGACACAAAGAAAACAGGGAAAATTGAGGAATCAGATTTCTTCGTGCCTTCGCGTCTTCGTGGCATATGTGGTCCGGTTTGTCCGGCTTAGGAATTTACCATGAAACTCAACATCAGCGGCAAGATAACGCAATACTTCATAAACTCCCAGCTCACGGTGCTGCTCATGGCGGCGACGGCGATTCTCGGGCTCTTTGCGCTCACGTTTACTCCGCGCGAAGAAAACCCGCAGATCGTCGTGCCTGCGGCAAACGTTATGGTGATGATGCCGGGCGCGAGCGCCAAAGAAGTCGAAGAACTCGTCAGCAAGCGGCTCGAGTCCAAGCTCTGGGAAATCCCCGGCGTTGAGGACGTATACTCGGTCTCGATGAACTCCCTGTCCATGGTCACCGTCAAGTTCTACGTGGGCCAGGACAAGGAGCGCTCGCTCGTGAAGCTCTACGACAAGCTCATGAACAGCATGGACTACGCTCCTCCGGGCGCGTCCCAGCCGCTCGTGAAGCCCATCGATGTGGATGACGTGCCGATCGTGGCAATAACGCTCTCTGCGGCGCCGGGGACGAACTATGACGATGCGCAGCTTCGGCTCGTGGCGGACAACGTGCTCGACGAGCTCAAAAAGGTGCCGGGCGTGGGCAATTCCCTCGTGATCGGCGGCAGGAGCCGCCAGGTGCGCGTGGTCCTCGACCCGCTCCGAATTTCGGGCTACGGGCTGTCGCCGCTCCAGATCGCGCAGGCGCTCAATGTGTCGAATGCGAACCTTCTCACCGGAGACCTCGACAGTGGAGACAAAAAACTCGCGCTCGAGACCGGCGGGTTCTTCGAGAAGGCCGCCGACGTGAAAAACGCCATCGTGGGCGTTGCGAACGGCAGGCCCGTGTATCTGAGCGACGTGGCCGACGTCACCGACGGGTTCGAGGAGACGACGAAGCTCACCCGCATAGGTTTCGGCAGCCACGGCCATGAGTATGCAGGTGTAGAGGACACAGGCCAGGATGCGTCTTTTGAACGGCCCGCCGTGACCGTGGCGATCGCCAAACGCCAGAAGCTGAACGCGGTGAAGATATCGAACCAGATCCTCGCAAGGCTCGAACAGCTCAAGAAGACGCACATCCCGCCGGGAATCGACGTGACGGTGACGAGGAACGACGGCAAGACCGCGAACGACGCGGTGAACGAGCTCGTGTTCCACCTCACGCTCTCGATCCTGATCGTGGTGGCGCTCCTGTACTTCACTCTCGGCTGGCGCGAGGCGGCGATCGTTGCCCTGGCCATTCCCCTTACGCTCTTCATCACCCTGGCCGTGGGCATGATCGCGGGCCAGACGATCAACCGGATCACGCTCTTCGCACTCATTCTGTCGCTCGGGCTTCTCGTCGACGACGCCATCGTGGTGGTGGAGAACATCCACCGGCATTACAAGCTCCAGCAGCACTCGCGGCTCCAGGGAGCGATCCTTGCGGTGAACGAAATAGGCATGCCGACGATCCTGGCGACCCTCACGGTGGTGCTCGCCTTCATTCCCATGGCGTTTGTCACGGGCATGATGGGGCCTTACATGCGACCGATCCCGTTCAACGTGCCTGTGGCAATGATCACGTCGCTCTTTGTTGCATTCATCGTGACGCCCTGGGCGAGCTACCGCCTCATGAAGGCGGAGCACCACGGCGAGCCTCAACCCATCGAAGAGACGCGCATCTATCAGATTTATAGAAAGATCCTCGGTCCCCTTCTCACGAAGCCGAACAAGCGGAAGGTCTTCATGGGCCTTATCATCACGCTGTTCATAATCACCATGCTCTTCCCGCTCGTCCAGTGGGTGAAGTTCCGCATGCTGCCCAAGGCAAACAAGAACACGTTCCTCGTGACCATAGACATGCCCGTGGGCACGGCGCTCGAGAACACGGACCGCGTGGCCCGGGCCGTGGGCGATTATCTGCGCCGCATTCCGGAGGTCAAGGACTATGAGACCTTTGTCGGCACGGGCTCGGTCATCGACTTCAACGGGCTGCTCAGGGGCGGCGCTTTCCGGGAGGCGAGCAACTTCGCCGACATCCGGGTGAACCTTGTGGACAAGAAGGACCGCTCGATCTCGAGCGAAAAGCTCGTGCTCAAGATCAGGCCGGACATCGCGAAGTTCGCCCGGGACTACGGGGCGAACATCAAGCTCGTCGAAGACCCTCCGGGTCCGCCCGTGCGGGCCACGGTCGTCGCCGAGATCTACGGGCCTGATTACCAGAAGCAGCGCGAGATCGCCGGGACGATCAAGGCGCTCTTCGCCAAGACCGACCAGGTCGTGGACATCGATGACAGCGTAAAGGACAAGCAGGACAAGTACGAACTCATCGTGGACAAGGAAAAGGCGGCGCTCGCGGGCATATCGACGGAGCAGATCGTCCAGACCCTGCGCATGTCCGTTGCCGGCATGGCGGTCTCGACCCTGCATGTCCCTTCCGCAAAGAACCCCGTGGCGATCTTCCTCCGCCTCCCGAAGAGCGAGCGTTCGGGTCTGTCCGACATGGACAAGGTGTACGTCTCCGGGCCGCAGGGCAATCAAGTCCCGCTTTCGTCGCTCGTGACGGTGGTGCCGTCGGAAATGGACAGGCCCATCTACCACAAGAACCTCGAGCCCGTCACCTACGTGTACGGGGAGATGGGCGCGCGGAGCCAGGTCTACGCGGTGATCGACATGATGAGATACCTCCGGAAGCACCCGCTTCCGGCGGGATATAGGATCAAGTGGGACGGCGAGATGAAGCTGACTCTCGATGTGTTCCGCGACCTGGGCGCGGCCATGGGGGTGGCCCTGATCGCGATCTACCTGCTTCTCGTGGGTCGCTTCCGCTCCTTCACGATCCCCGTGGTCATCATGGCAGCGATCCCGCTCTCGATGATAGGCATCATGCCCGGCTTTGCGATGACCGGCGTGTACTTCAGCGCAACGTCGATGATCGGGGTGATCGCCCTCGCGGGCATCGTGGTCAGGAACTCCATCGTGCTCCTCGAGTTCATTCTGGACAAAAAACAGGAGGGACTGCCGATCGAACGGGCGCTCATCGAAGCAGGAGCCATCAGGACACGGCCCATCGTGCTCACGGCTGCCGCAGCCATCCTCGGCTCGGCGGTTATCGTGGCAGACCCGGTCTGGTCGGGGCTGGCACTCGCGCTCATCTTCGGCATGCTCGCGTCCACTGCGCTCACCCTCGTGGTGATCCCGCTCTTTTACTACATGATCGAGCGAAAGCACTGGGAGACGGCATAGCGTGCAAGGCATGATGTGGAGTACGGGAGGAGGAGAATAATGACGGGTAACGGTAACAAGCCCCGTATCAGAAGGACGTGAAACGTCAGACGTGGAACGAAACGGGCTTCGTGACTGCGGCTGTTTGACGCGCGGCTTTCGACCAGGAGAGGACAATGTCAAATATATCTATAGAATGCAAGGACTGGATCAGCACGGTAACGATTGATAATCCGCCGGACAACTATCTCGATAAGGAACTTCTCGCAAAGCTCAATCGGACGGTGAGCGAGATCTATGCGTCGAACGCAGACCTCCGGGTGGTGTTGTTCAGGGCGCAGGGAAAGAACTTCTCGGCGGGGATCGATTACGCGGGCTTCAGGAAGATGTCGAAGGACGAGGCGGCGCACTTCGGAGAGGTCGGCTTCAGTTTACTGAAGCATATCGAAGGACTCGCCGTGCCGGTGATTGCCGCGGTGAAGGGCGAGACCTCCGGCGCCGGTCTCGGCCTTGCCCTGGCTGCGGACATCCGTATAGCTTCGGCCGACGCGGTCTTCTCGTTTCCCGAGGCGCGGCTCGGACTGCCGCCCGTGTTCGGGACGTCGCAGCGTCTGTACAAGACCGTGGGCGTGGGACGGGCCAAGGAACTGCTCTTCACCGGCAGGACCGTGGACGCCGAAGAGGCGCAGAGGATCGGGCTCGTGAACACCGTCGTCCCGGCCGACGCTCTCGACGAAGAGGCGGAACGGCTGGCCATCAGGATCGGAGGCAACAGTTTAAGCTCGCTCCGATCGATCAAGATGCTGATCAATTACGGTCTGAATGAGGGATACGAAGTAGGCCTCAAGGAAGAGGTCACGGCCTTCAGCGAGGCGTTCAATCCCGATACGAAGCAGTGGGAACGGTTATAAATTGCCGGATTACAAATTCCGGATTGCGGAATAACGAATCCGCATTCCGGAATCCGAAATACAATCACCGGAGGTTACGGAGGTTACAATGTACATTGCAAACACCAGAACCTGGTATCTTGAAAGACTGGTCAGATTCATCGGAGGGTTTTTCGTACTCGGGAGCGTGCTCCTCGGGCACTTTGTGCATCCCGCGTGGTTTATCTTTACGGGCTTTGTGGGCGCCATGCTCATGATTTTTGCCTTGACAGGATTCTGCCCCATGAGTATTATACTTTACGCTTTGGGTGC
>JAWOJY010000009.1:0-7547 GCA_033854515.1 Nitrospirota bacterium | reverse complement strand
ATCGCGGCCGTTCTCCTGTATGTCCCTTTCTTCAAGAAGCTCTTCCTGCTCCTGAACAATGTTGTGCTGGCCCTCGATGCGGCAACGAAGGCCGGCACGTCCTTCGTCTTCGGCTACATCGGCGGGGGGACCCCGCCCTTCCTGCTCAAGGACCCGGCATCAAACTTCATTCTCGCCTTCCAGGCCCTGCCACTCGTGCTCGTGATCGGGGCGCTCTCCGCCCTCCTGTTTTACTGGCGCATCCTGCCTCACGTTGTAAGGGCGTTCTCCTTTCTCCTCCAGAAAACCATGAACATCGGGGGCGCCCTCGGTCTGGGCGCCTCGACGACGATATTCCTCGGCATGGTCGAGGCGCCGCTCGTGATCAAGCCGTATCTCAGGAGCATGACGCGGAGCGAGATCTTTTCGCTTATGACAGTAGGCATGGCGTGCATCGCCGGTACGGTGATGATCCTCTATGCGACGATCCTGAACGGCGTTATCCCCGACCCTCTGGGCCACATCCTCGTCGCATCCTTCATTCACGCGGCCGCCGCGATCACGATTGCACGGATCATGGTCCCCGAGACAGGGGAGGAGACCTCCGGGAGCCTTGTCCCCCAGCGGACGGCGACAAGTTCGATGGACGCCGTGGTCAAGGGGACCATGGACGGCCTTCACCTGCTCCTCAGCATCGTCGCCATGCTCGTGGTCATGGTCGCCTTCGTGCACCTTTCGAACTTCCTGATCGGCCTGCTGCCCGACGTGGCCGGCAAACCCCTGACCCTCCAGAGAATCCTCGGGTTCATCATGGCCCCGGTGGTGTGGCTCTTCGGCATCCCCTGGTCAGAGGCGCAGACCGCGGGCTATCTCATGGGCACGAAGACCATATTGAACGAGCTTCTTGCATTTCTGGAAATGGCAAAGCTTCCGGCCGATGCCCTTGACCCGCGAAGCAGATTGATCATGACGTACGCCCTCGCGAGTTTCGCCAACTTCGGGAGCCTCGGCATCCTCATCGGCGGTCTCGGCAGCCTCGCGCCGGAACGGCGCGATGAGGTGGTGGGACTCGGCATGAAAGCGATCGTCGCGGGCACACTCGCCACGTGCATGACCGGCGCGGTGATCGGGATATTTACCTGATTAGATCTGCAGAGCGCATGGCGCATGGTGTTTCAGGTTTTACCCCGTTAGAGAAAGCTGCCGACTCCTGTCGGCGGTTGATTTCCACTCCATAGTTTGTGATAAAAGCCACAATCTATAAGCGTTAGAGAACATGTTCTCTAACGGGGTTTACTCTCTGCTCCTCGCCCCATGCTCTATGCTCTTCTCTTCGATACCCTTCCTCTTCTTTATCTGGTATAATCCAGACATGCGCACGTACCGTTATCGGGGCAGGTTCTTTCAAGGGGTGAGCCTTTTCCTCAGAGTGCTCCTGAGCTACAAGCTTTTTGGTCTCAGAAACACGTTAGCCTCCGCAGAGAAGCGACGGGAGCGGTTGAAGCGGCTCCATGCGAAAAACGCGCTCATGCTCCGAGAGAAAATGATCGGACTGCGCGGCAGTTTCATCAAGATCGGCCAGTTCATGTCGTCGCGCGTCGACATCCTTCCCGAAGAGTATACCGACGAGCTCTCCAAACTTCAGGACCAGGTGCCGCCTGCTCCGTTTCACGATATTGTGCAACGCGTTACGGAAGAACTCGGCCCCATGGAGGAAGTCTTCTCCTCATTCGACGAGGTACCGATAGCCTCTGCCTCGCTGGGCCAGGTGCACCGGGCGTGCCTCAGGGACGGGGACTGCATCGTGGTGAAGGTCCAGTACCCCCATATAGAAGAGGTGATTGCGGCGGATTTCAGAACCCTCAAGTTCATCGTCGGCATCCTCGGATTTCTCTACCCTCGTATCAATCTCAACGTGATCTATTCCGAGTTTTCCCGGGTCGTCTTTGCGGAGCTCGACTACATCCAGGAAGGACGGAATGCCGAGATCTTCGCCCGGAATTTTGCCGAGAGCCAGAAGATCAAAATTCCGATGGTGTACTGGCCGTTCACCACGGCCAAAGTGCTCACTCTCGAATACCTCGAAGGGATAAAGATCACGGACTTCGACGAGATCGACCGGCAGGGGATAGACCGAAGGGAAATCGCGCGCCTCCTTGCCGAGGCCTATGCGCAGATGTTTTTTGTGGACGGGTTTTTTCACGGAGACCCCCATCCGGGAAACATATTCGTGCGCCCCGGGCCGGAGATTATCTTCGTGGATTTCGGCATGGTCGACCGCATTTCGGGGCCGATGCGTGAGGGACTCCGGCGAGCCTTTATCGCAGTCGTCGACCGCGACGGCCTGGGGTTCGTACGCGCGCTCGTGGACATGGGCTTCATCCCCCTCACAAAGGACATCCAGCCGCTTGTGCACTTCGTCAACCGGATCCTCGAAAAGTACCGCGATATCTCGCCCCGCGAATTCAAGTCCATGGACATCGTCGAGATCGGGCGCGACATCCAGGAGGCGCTGCAACTTACCCCTTCGATCCAGATACCGAACGACTTCATTCTGTTCGGAAGGGTCATCGGAATGCTGAACGGCCTCGGCTCGCGCCTCGACCCCGACACGAACATCATACAGATCGCTGCGCCCTTTGCGAAACGGTTTATCAGGGCGGAGGAGATGACCGCCGCCGGGCTCGCGAAACTGGCGCGGGTGACGGGCCGATCGCTCATCGCCCTGCCGAAGCTCCTGAACGACTTTCTCGTGACGACCGGCCGCGGCGAGACCAGGATCGAGATCACCTCTGAAGACATCGTGGGCGAACTCAGGAGGATCTCGCGCATCGGCAGGGGCTTTATCCTTGCCGTCCTCGCCGTCGGCCTGGGCGGCGCGGCGATCTTTCTTCGTATCAACCGTTTCAATACGGAGAGCGCCTGGGTGGCGGCCGGCGCCGGCGTGCTGATTCTGTGGATCGTGCTGCTCCTGCGCAAGTCCTGACCCGAAAAATAAACAGTGAAACGAGAAGGGGCGCCCCTTGCTCCGCCACGCTGTGTGCCGCGTGTTCAGGGACTGCCGTCCGCGATCGTTGGCTGGCAATGTCTATTTTAGGTCCTGACAATAGGCGTTGAAGGAAAATAAATTTCGTATATAATAATATCCGAAAATATCCCCGATTCCAAAGGAGATCGCGCATGGAAAAGTTCAAGACAGCCGTGACGGCATGTTGTGCGGCCGTGGGCTTTTTTTCTGCTTCACTGCTTTGGGCCGAAACCGGCGTAATGAACAATCAGATTGCAGTCGGGATGTCGACCGTCCTTTCCGGACCCTCGTCTCACCTGGGGACCAATTTCATGAGCGGGGTCGAAACATATTTGAACATGGTCAATGAAAAAGGCGGAGTGTACGGAAGAAAGATCAATCTCACCGTTTACGACGACGGGTATGAACCGGCAAACACCATCATGAATGTGAATAAACTCATCAAAGAAGACAAAGTCTTTTGTCTGCTTGGAGACGTGGGGACGCCGACAACGATGGCGATCATACCTATGCTCACCAACGAAAAGGTCCCTCTCTTTGCTCCGTTTACGGGGGCCGAAGGCCTGAGGAATCCCGTTGACAGGTATATCCTCAACTACCGCGCGAGCTACAACCAGGAGGTGGAGGCCTTCGTCCAGGGGGCCGTGGACGTCCTCGGTTTCAAAAAGATCGCCGTGTTCTATCAGGACGACTCGTACGGCACAGCGGTCTTGAACGCTGCAAAGTCTTCGCTGAAGAAACGGGGGCTTTCGCCGGTCGCCACCGGAACCTACGTTCGGAATTTCGAGGAAGTTTTGCAGGCGCTCAACGCAATCATGGGCGCCCGGCCCCAGGCCGTCATCATGGCCGGCACATACAGCGCCTGTGCAAAATTCATCACGGCCTGGAAACGGCAATATTACCTCGGTGGGAAGCAGAAAGGTCTGGACCCCGTCTTCATGAACGTCTCGTTCGTGGGGCCCGACCGGCTCGCAGAGCTGCTCGACAAATACGCCGACAATGTCGTCGTGACGCAGGTGGTCCCGCCCCTTTTTGCGCAGGGCAACAACTATCCCGCCGTAACGGACTATCTCGCTCTCTTGAAAAAATACTTCCCCAATCAGAAGCCGAGCTTCGGGGGGCTGGAGGGCTTTCTCGCGACAGAAGTCTTTGTCGAGGGATTGAAAAGGGCGGGAAAGGACTTGACCCGGGAGTCCTTCATCAAGGCCGTGGAAGGCATAAAGGACTTTGATATCCGGGCCGGCAACACGATCGGCTTTTCGACGGAAAACCATCAGGGCTCTCAGACGGTCTATCCCACGGTCATCAAAAACGGGACGTTCTATCTTATCAACGACTGGCATACATTGAAACAGGAACAATAGGGGCCATTTCGCGTGTTGATAGTCACCGGCCGCGCCAAGTTCGGCAGAAGCACGCCGCCGGTAGAGAAGAAGCCGCCTGTCAGCGTATCGGATGGGCGCCGCCCGGAAATGTTTCTTTATTTAACATGGGGCAATGCTCAAATTTGAACTTTACGTTGACTTTGGTGCCTTCAGTCTTTTATAGTAACATCCATGAAGTGGCTTTCGGCGATCATTCTCGTTGTGTTTCTCGTCGCCGTCGCGACGCCATCGGCTCGTCCCATCATTGTTTGCCGGGAAGGAACCGCGGCCTTTGTTACTCTCGACCTCTGCCACTCCTCAACCCCGGCCGTCTCGTCTGCCGGGAAAATGCCTGCTGTCAACGGAAGCGTTTGCAGGCATATCCCCGGCATGTCCATAACAGTCTTCGGACAAAATGATCCTCTCTTCACGCAACTGCTTCTCATCAGCAGGAACGAACGCCCGCCCCAGATCTGACTATTACCGGTTTTCCCGCATTTTCCTGTTGTGAGCCTTCGGTTTTCGATGCGGACGAGTAACAGGCATCGTGAAACAGGGCTTCACACCCTTACGATTGACTTCGTTTCGGAAATCATCATTGTCATGATCAGGATGATGATATATTCCAAGCCAAGCCAATTTTTACGATGACACACGGCAACGGGGGAGACTATCTAAGCGACAAAGCGGAGAGAGCACGAAAAAGATAATAGTGGATGCCTGTTATTGCAGGGCATGAGGTATACTTAAAGGCAAATTAAGGAACGAGTGCGTTACTACGGAGGAAAAATGAGAGCAGGCAGAATGCCTTTAACAGCTAAATGGCTATGGCGAGTGTTCTGTTTCACGGGTTTCGTGAGCGTGGCTGCAATCCCGGCGACCTCATCCGCCCATGGGGTCGCGGGACAGCGGTTTTTCCCGACGACTTTTGCCGTCGACGATCCCTTCATTTCCGACGAATTTTCCGTTCTCTATAATCACATAAAGATGAACGACGAGACAGGGGGACCAAGGGTCCAGACTTCATCAGTCGACGTAGGATATTCCAAGCGCATCATACCCGGCTTCGGGATAGAAGTCGATGAAAGGTACCAGTGGCTCCACACCGAGGGCGACGGAACTGCGAGCGGTTTCGGCAATCTCGAGGTGAGCGCGAAGTACCAGTACTATACGAGCGCGGAGCATGAAACGATCATGTCCGTCGGCGTGTCGGATGAGATCGGCAATACCGGAACGCGCCAGGTAGGCACCGATCCCTTTTCCACGATATCCCCGGCCTTCTATTTCGGGAAAGGGTTCGGCGACCTGTCGGAAGGAGTGAACTATCTCAGACCCCTGGCGGTCACCGGCGTCATCGGCCCGAACTTTCCGACGGAGAAGACCGCGGACGGCGTTCAGAACCCCACCACGCTGACCTGGGCGTTCACGATTCAGTACAGTCTGATGTATCTCCAATCGGCCGTGAAAGACGTAGGGCTCGGCGCTCCCTTCAACCGGATGGTAGCAATCGTTGAATTTCCCATGGAGACCTGTCTGAACGCGGACTGTAAAAATCAGACAACGGGGACCGTAAACCCGGGGCTCGCCTGGATCGGCAAATACACAGAGCTGGGCCTTGCCGCTGAGATTCCCATGAATCCCCGTTCCGGAGCGGGTACCGGGGTTTTCGTCCTTTTTCACCTTTTTATCGATGACCTATTCCCGACGAGCATAGGGAGGCCCATATTTCCGTGAAAAAAGTCACACGATCTTCTGTCCGGGTAATGGCCGCGCTCCTGTTCACAACGTCTCTCTTCATCATGCCTGATGCCGCTCGAGGCCATGCGTACCCCGACCATGCCGATCCGAAGGTGGGCTCGACCATCTCCGTCGCTCCGACCAAGGTCCGCATCTGGTTCGACAGCGACCTGGAGCCGGCCTTTTCCTCGATCATGATTCACACCGCGGGCGGCACGATGGTGGATCAAGGAGACGGGTGCGTGGACCCGTCCGATCCCACGCTTCTCGAGGTAAGCGTTCCCCCGTTGCCACCGGGCTCCTATATCGTCATCTGGAGCGTCGTGGCGAGGGACGGACACCGCACCTCGGGAAGCTATACGTTCACGATCAAATGACATTACGGGAAACCATTATGATCTTTCACATCGTTCCTGCATGGTTGGAGATTTTGTTTCTGGCCTTCGTCGTTGGCGTTCTCGCGAGCCTTCTCTGGGTCTTTCCATCAGCGGCACGCGCCGATTTGCCCGAGCGTGAACGCCTTTCGGCCCGCTTGTGGCGTTTCTTCGCCATCAGCATCGCCGCGGCGCTTGCAAGCGGTTTTGTCAATCTCCTGGTACGCACCGCGGAGATGAGCGGAAGCCCCCTTCAGGACCTTTTCCCCCAGCTCCCGACAGTTATATTGAAAACCCACTTCGGAACAGTCTGGCTCATCCGCATTGCAGGCCTTGTCCTTCTCTGGGTATTCGTAACGACGGGAAGGAAGTACCGCGATTCGCGGCCGGGGTTGTATGTGCTGCTCGGTATCGCAGCGGTTGTCACCATGACTGAGAGCGCATCCGGGCATGCGGCCGATGCAGGCGATTTCAGCGCGGCGGAACTCGCGGACTGGCTCCACCTCTTTGCAGCCTGTGTCTGGGGAGGCGGTCTCCTTGCGCTGTCCCTGGCTATTCTTCCTTTTTTCGCGAAGGCGGGAAATCGCGAAGCGCGGTCGATCGCCGCCGCCGGTTCACGGTTTTCCCGAATCGCAGGCATCGCCGTTGCGACCATCGTTCTCACCGCGCTGTACCAGGCACGAGCTTATGTGGGGAGCATCGATGCGCTGGTGAAAGCGCCCTACGGCCGGACGGTTGTGGCAAAGCTCGTACTGCTCATTTTTCTTCTTGCTCTCGGCGCGTTCAATCGCTATATCAGCGTGCCGCGTTTACAGGAATGGGCGGGATTACCACCGGCGCGCAGGGGGATTCTCAGTCGCCTTGCCGGGTTCTTTCTCGGGCCCTTGGCGCGGAACCTGAAGGGAGCGCCCGTCGCCAGACGGTTCGGGCTCAGCGTGCGCATCGAAGCCTTTCTGATAATCGGGGTGCTGCTGTGCGCGGCCCTGCTCCGGCACGAGGTCCCCGCCCGTCATTTCATGCACGGGGAGCATACCGGGGAAAACGGTCATTCTCTTCAGCATCACG
>JAWOJY010000008.1:0-53800 GCA_033854515.1 Nitrospirota bacterium | reverse complement strand
CGAAGCCCTCCTCAGGATGATCCGTTACAATATCCATCACCTCCTCGTTACCGATGAAGGCAAGCTGAAGGGAATAATCACCAACCACGATCTCATGCTCCTTCAGGGCACCTCTCCCATCTCCGTTGCAAGGGAAATCGAGAGCCAGCAGACAATCGAAGGCCTAGTCCCCCTGTCGGGGAAGATCAACGACATCGTTGGGCTGCTTCTCAAGGACGGTGCAAAAGCGAGCAACATTACCAAGATCATCAGTGAGATAAACGACAGACTTCTGAGAAAGATCCTCGAGCTTGCCGAGAAGAAGTTCGGCAAGCCGCCAGTCGATTAGTGCTGGGTGATTTTCGGCAGTGAGGGGCGGAAAGAGCAGACCTTCAAGACCGACCAGGACAATGCGATCGTCTACGCGGACCCCGAGTCGGACGCCGCGGCCGATGACGCGAAAAACTACTTTGCCTCCTTTGCCGTGTTCGCGAGGGACAGCCTGATTAAGTGCGGTTTCCCGCTCTGCCCGGCAAATTATATGGCGAGCAATCCCCAGTGGTGCCAGCCGCTCAAGGTCTGGAAGAAGTACTTTACCACCTGGATTTCGGCGCCGACTCCGGACGCGGTGCTGAACTCGGTGGCATTTTTCGATTTCCGGTATATGTACGGCGAGGCAGCCCTGGCTGATGGGCTGAGAGATCACCTTATCTCGCTCCTCCGGGACGAGAAGGTTTTCCTCGGGTACCTCGCGAATATGGCGGTCAGAAACAGGCCGCCCATCGGGTTCCTCAAGTCCTTCGTCGTGGAAAAGAGCGGCGAGCACAAGGACGAACTCAACCTCAAGGTGAAGGGCTTCGCGCCGCTCGTGGACATCGTGCGGCTCTTCGCGCTCGAGAAGGGGATACGGGAGACCTCGACCCTTGAAAGGATAGAGGCGCTCCGTGAGCGGCATACCATCGTGGAGGAATACGCCGACGAACTCGAGCATGCCTTCGATTTCATCATGCTGCTGAGAATCCACCACCAGTATGAACAGATCAGTTCGGGAGCGGCGCCGGACAACTTCATCAACCCGAACGGGCTGAGCAATCTCGAGAAACGGTCGATCAAGGAGGCGTTCCAGCTCATCTCGAAGATCCAGGAACAGATCATTGAACGGTACAAGTCGCTGATCTGGTGAGAAGGAACCGTGAGACGTGAAAAGTCAGGCGTGAACGGTGAAATGTGAGAAAAACCCTTTATTTCACCTAATCAATAAGAAATGACCATGCTGAAACTGTTTAATGGCACGAAGAAAAAAACGTATACGATCGACATGAGCACGCCGCTCGCCGACGCCTCCTATGCGGTCTTCGATACGGAACTGACGGGACTCGATGAAAAGAAGGACTCCATCATTTCCATCGGAGCCGTGCGCATGGCCGGAGGCAGGATAGACCTCGGCGACACTTTCTCCCAGCTCGTCAGCCCGGCTACGGAGATCTCGGCCAAGACCGTTGTCATACACGAGATCACGCCGTCGGAGGTGGTCAGGCAGCCGGGCATAGACGCCGTGCTTGCCGACTTCATCGAGTACTGCGGGGGAGATGTCGTTGTCGGCCATTTCGTATCCATCGACCTTGCATTCGTCAACCGCGAGATGAAACGCCTGTACGGCGAACCGCTCCCGAATCCCGCGCTCGATACGTTCACCATGTACGAGTGGCTGAGGAAACGGTCGGCGTCCCATGCCTGTCTATCGGCGGCGCCTGGCAGCTACAGACTCTACGACATCGCGAAGTGTTTCGGCATCCCGGTGAATGGAGCACACAAGGCCCTTATGGACGCATTTATCGCGGCGCAGCTGTTTCAGAGGTTTGTTCCGCTTTTCATAGAATCGGGCATAAGAAATATCGGGGAACTTTTGAAAGTCGGGAATCCGTTCAAAGGGGGTGATCGGTTCAGAACTTCGGGGGAAATCGGTAACTTGTAGCGCACCATGAAAAAACGCGTCATACATTATAAGAACAGAGGAGGAACTATGAGCAGTAAGAAGAACAAGGCTGAAATCCTGAACGACGAGGATTTTAAGGCGCTCGTGGCGCAAAAGGGTTCCATATCGTGGGTGCTTACCGTTTTGGAGCTGGTGCTGTATTTCGGGTTCATTGCCCTGATCGCATTCAACAAGCCGTTCCTGGCCCAGAAAATGAGCGAAGGCGGCGCGGCGACTGTCGGGATCCCCATCGCCGTCGGGACGATCATTCTGTCATGGATATTCACCGGGATCTATATCCGGTGGGCGAACAATAAGTATGACGACATGGTCAAAAAAGTCAAAGAGAAGATAGGGGGATAAAACATGCAGCAGACTATTATCGGACAGGTGCATACAACATCTATCACATTCTTCTTCCTTTTCGTCGCCGTTACGCTCGGCATCACTTACTGGGCGGCAAAAAGGACGAGAACGACGAAAGAGTTCTACGCAGCGGGCAGGAGCATCACGGGCTTCCAGAACGGTCTCGCGCTCGCCGGCGACTACATGAGTGCAGCGTCCTTCCTCGGGATCGCCGGGCTCGTGTCCACGAAGGGCTATGACGGGCTCATCTACTCGGTGGGCTGGCTCGTCGGGTGGCCCATTATCATGTTCCTCATAGCGGAGCCGCTCCGTAACCTCGGCAAGTACACCTTCGCCGATGTGGTGGCCTACCGGCTGAAGCAGCGTCCCATCCGTGCTGCGGCCGCCGCAGGATCCCTCGTGACCGTGCTTTTCTATCTCATCGCCCAGATGGTCGGGGCCGGCACGCTCATCAAGCTCATGTTCGGCCTGCCCTTCGAACTCGCCCTCGTGATCGTGGGCACGCTCATGATCCTGTACGTGATTTTCGGCGGCATGCTTGCCACAACGTGGGTGCAGATCATCAAGGCGGTCCTGCTCCTCGGCGGGGCCACGGTCCTCGTGCTCCTCACGCTCGGCCAGGTCGGGTTCAGCTACGGCGAACTCTTCAGCAAGGCTTCGACCGCGACTTCGCTCGGCCAGAAGTTCCTCGAGCCCGGCGGACTCGTGACGAACCCCGTCGACGCGTTTTCCCTGGGGCTTGCCCTCATGTTCGGCACCGCGGGGCTCCCGCACATCCTGATGCGGTTCTACACCGTTCCTGATGCCAAGGAGGCGCGCAAGTCCGTGTTCTTTGCGACCGGGTTCATCGGGTACTTCTACATCCTCACGGTGACCATCGGCTTCGGCGCCGCAGTGCTCGTGGGCCAGAAGATCATAATGGGCATCGACGCGGGCGGCAACATGGCGGCACCGCTCCTCGCCGAGGCGCTCGGCGGGACGTTCTTCCTCGGGTTCCTCGCGGCGGTCGCGTTCGCCACGATTCTCGCGGTTGTCGCCGGCCTCACCCTCGCCGGTGCATCGGCGCTCTCCCATGACCTGTATGTGGGCGTGATCCGGCGCGGTCAGTCGGCGGAGAAGGAAGAGGTCAAAGTCGCAAAGATCGCCACGGTCTGCCTCGGCATAACCGCGATCATTCTCGGCATGCTGTTCAAGGGTCAGAACGTGGCGTTCATGGTCGGTCTGGCCTTTGCCGTGGCGGCGAGCGCGAACTTCCCGGCGCTCCTCATGTCGATCATGTGGAAGAAGTTTACGACCAGGGGTGCGGTGGCAAGCATTTATACCGGCCTCACCCTCGCCGTGGTGCTCATCGTCCTTTCTCCGACCGTGTGGATCGACGTGATCAAAGCGAAGGATGTAAAGGCGATCACCGCATCGATCAAGAACGTCGACACCCAGTCGGCACAGAAGATCGACGCCCTGCAGAAGCAGATCATAACGGGAGCCAATCTCAAGAAGGCGGACATCGAGAAAAACCAGGCAACTGAAGCGTCGATCTCCGCGGAGAAGGACCAGGCAGCCGCGCTGAAGAAGGAGCTGGGCGCCAAAATGCCGAAAGCCGTATTCCCGCTCAAGAATCCCGGCCTTATCTCCATGGCCGCCGCATTCCTGGTCGGCATTCTCGTTTCCCTCATGGCGCCGGAGACGGAATCGGAGGTGAGATACGCCGACGAGAAACTGAGAGAGTACGTGGGTATCGGGGCGGAATAACACGTCCGGCGCTCTGTAATCCGGTGGACCGGTGAAATGCCGAATCGGAGCGGCGCCTCATACCCAGCCTCACCGGTTCACCTCTTTTATTTTTTAAAGAATTCTGTATAATATGCACACCCGGAAAGGAGGAGCACGAATGTCGAAAGAAAGCATCAGCGTCTTGATGGAAGAGAAGAGAACATTTCCGCCATCAAGAGAATTCAGCGAGAAAGCGTACATTGCTAGCATGAAGGAATATGAAGAGGTCTACAAAAAATCCGTCGACGACCCGGAAAAGTTCTGGGCCGAGATGGCCGAACAGAACCTCACCTGGTACAAGAAGTGGGACAAGGTCCTCGAATACGATTTCAACAAGCCCTTCATCAAATGGTTCCAAGGGGGCAGGCTGAACGCGTCATACAACTGTCTCGACCGTCACATAACCGGCCCCACGCGCAACAAGGCCGCGCTCGTCTGGGAGGCGGACGGCGGCGAGTACAAGACGTATACCTACCAGCAGCTCTACTACGAAGTGAACAAGTTCGCGAACGTGCTCAGGAAAAAAGGGATCAGGAAGGGAGACCGTGTCACGATTTATCTGCCCATGATCCCCGAGCTCCCGATTTCCATGCTCGCCTGCGCCCGCATCGGCGCGATCCACAGCGTGGTCTTCGGCGGCTTCAGCGCAAAGTCTCTCATGGACAGGATCCAGGACTGCCAGTCGCAGATGCTCATCACTGCGGACGAAGGGGTGCGCGGGGGCAGGTTCGTTCCGCTCAAGAAGAACGCCGACGAGGCGCTCAACGAGTGCCCGACGGTCAAGAACGTGATCGTCGTGCAGCGCGCGAACAGCGGCAAGATCGACATGGAGCCCGGCAGGGACACGTGGTGGCATGACGAGATGAAGGCCGGCGACGTCGGCCTGTACTGCGAGCCCGAGAAAATGGACGCCGAAGATCCGCTCTTCATCCTCTATACCTCCGGCTCCACGGGGAAGCCCAAGGGCGTTCTCCACACGACCGGCGGCTACCTCCTGTTCACGAACCTCACGTTCAAGTGGATCTTCGACTGTCACGATGAGGACATCCATTTCTGCACCGCCGACATCGGCTGGGTCACGGGGCACAGTTACATCCTCTATGGTCCGCTTTCGGCGGGCGCGACGAGCCTGATGTTTGAAGGCATCCCGACCTATCCCAATCCGGGCAGGTTCTGGGACATTGTGGACAAGCACCAGGTGAACATCTTCTATACGGCGCCGACGGCCATCCGCGCGCTCATGAAGGAAGGCGACAGCTGGGTGAGCAAGCACAGGCTCAAATCGCTCCGCGTGCTCGGCACCGTGGGCGAGCCCATTAACCCAGAAGCATGGATGTGGTACCATAAAAACGTCGGCAAGGAGAAACTCCCGATCGTCGACACCTGGTGGCAGACCGAGACCGGCGGCATTCTTATCACGCCGCTTCCGGGCGCCATGACGACCAAGCCCGGTTCGGCGACGAGGCCCTTCCCCGGCGTGGTTCCCAAGGTGCTCAAAGAGGACGGATCGCCAGCAAAGGCGAACGAAGGCGGCTATCTCGTGATCGAAAAACCATGGCCCGGAATGCTCCGCGGCACCTACGGCGACCCCGAGAACAAGAGGATCAAGGAAGTCTACTTCACCAGGTTCGCCGGCAAATACTTCACGGGCGACGGCGCCCGCGTGGACGAGGACGGCGACTACTGGCTCATGGGCCGCGTTGACGACGTGATCAACGTCTCCGGCCACCGGCTCGGAACGGCGGAAGTCGAATCGGCCCTCGTGAGCCACGAGGCGGTGGCCGAGGCCGCCGTGGTCGGCTACCCGCACGACATCAAGGGCGAGGGCATCTACGTGTACGTGACGCTGAAAGACGGCTTCAAACCGTCCGACGAACTGAAGAAGATACTCTCGGGCCACGTGCGGTCCGTCATCGGGCCGATCGCCACGCCGGACAAGCTTCAGTTCGCGCCCGGCCTGCCGAAAACGCGGAGCGGCAAGATTATGCGCCGCATCCTCCGGAAGATCGCGCACAATCAGATCGAAGACCTCGGCGATACTTCGACGCTTGCCGACCCGACGGTTGTGGACGCGCTCGTGAAGAACAGGGTCGCGTAATGATCGACCACTAAGGCACGAAGGAATACGGTTAACGCCATAAACATCCGACGGGAGAGGGAATTCAAGACCTCTCCCGTTTTTTAAATCTCCTCCCGTCGTTCCCGCCGCCGCTTGACGTCCGCACCTTCTGTTACGCTTTTAATAAAAACGCAAGCCTCTTCAGAATGACAATAGAGAAGCGTTCAGAATGATTGTGTCATTATCTTGAACCGGATTTGAGCTCCCGGGCGAGATGATCGGCGCACCGGAGCGGCTCGGGCATTCGGAATCCTCCTGTGCACGCAAGAGTGATCCGGATCGCGCCCTCGGTATTAATTTTATGTCCCGGCGATACGAACAGAGACCTGACGTTATCCTTCGTTCGTAATACTGCGCCGACAATCTTGCTTTCATAATGGAGCGGCGACCAGCTACCTTTTCGTGCTCCCGGTTCCTTGAATTCTCCGACAAGCCTGGTCTTCGCGCAGCCGATCACGGGAATATCGAGCAGCACTCCGAGGTGCGATGCGCTCCCGATTCCCCTCGGATGTGCGATGCCCTGTCCGTCGACGAGGAGGATATCCGGCAGTCTCGTTAATTTCTTTACCGCTGTCATAATCGCGGGCCCCTCGCGAAAGAACAGATATCCTGGAACATACGGGAATGTCGCTTTCGCGACTGCATGCGATTGCTCGATGCGCTTGAATTCCGGCAGCCGGTAAAGACATGCCGCCGCAAACACGCTGTCTTCGGTGAATGCTGCATCCGCACCCGCCACGTACTCGGGTTCTTTTTTTAAAGGGAGGACTATGACGCGGCCCTTATATAATTCTTGGAACTCCCGCGCTTCAGTGACATTTTTCGGCCATTTCATATCGGTTTCCGGCCCCCACCATTGATATAATTATAATACGTTCATGGGATCAAGAGGACGGCATGTACTACAGTTGCATGACGGAGGTGAAAACACATATAACCTGTTTGCCCGGTCGTTCATCATGACAATCCCGTAATCTTTTTTGATAATTTTTAGAGAGGAGTGAGACCCATGTTACTTTATCTTGTACAGCACGGCGAGGCAAAGAGAGAGGAAGAAGACCCGCAGCGCGGGCTCACGCAAAAGGGGATAGAGGACGTCAAAAAAACATTCGCCTATGGAGGCGGAATGGACCTGTCCGCTGTCCGGATCTTTCACAGCGGCAAGACGAGGGCATTGGAAACGGCCCGTATACTCTCCGACATGCTGAGGCCGCGAAAGGGGCTGTCGGAGGCAGACGGCCTGGCCCCGCTCGATGACCCGAAGAGGTGGGTCGAGCGCATCTCTCGAACAACGGAAGACATTGTGCTGGTGGGACATCTTCCGCATCTTGCCAAACTGGCTTCTGCGCTTCTCTGCAACGATAAAGAAAAGAACATCGTGGACTTTAAGATGGGAAGCGTGGTCTGCTTGAAGCGGTTCGAAGACGGCCGCTGGGCCGTGGAGTGGATGATCGTTCCAGAGTTGATCAAGTAATCGGTGAGTTTCGACTGACAAGAGGATACCGCATTGTCTAACTGCCTTCGCTGATCCGGGAAACAACGAAGCCCTGGATGTGAGGGCTTGACGACCGCTTATTGATCGTTTTTCGCGTCTTTATTCATGAAGTATATGTAACATAATGTGTACCTGTTGCTTTTACATAATTCATCGAGTTCAATGCCGCTCGGAACATAGGCATGTTCCAGGGATTTTGTTGCCGCGCTACATATTAGATTTTCCGCTCTCAAAAATGGACAATTCATAGCCACCTCTACGGCAGCCGGGCCGCGAACCGGCGCCGGGCCACAGGCTTCCACTACTCCTATCATCATAACCCGGCCCCCGCTGCACTTAAGTTGCAAGGCAGGAATATACCCCGTTCTGAAGCCGCATAATGTAGAAATATATCCCAGTTCTGAAGGCAGATAAAGAAGAAAATAAGGGTATTTTTAGGGTATGTCGTTCAGCCAACTATTGGTAAAAGCAGGTAATTGTATTTTTCAAGATTTTTAATCGATCGCCGACACGTGCAAAATAAAATCGGACGCAATACGGAAGTTTCCGGGTAGTATGAGTGTCCTGAATCGTCGGGGTTCACGGCTTAGAGACCCCCATCCCGAATTTGCCGCGCTCTTCCTTTTCCCTATGACCTGTCAATCATACTCGTGCCCTTTTACGAGCGCTTCCAGGTCATCGACAAAAGAATCCTCGTTATTGTGTACGGGGAATCCCTTGTTCTGAAGTCTCTTATACCATACCGAGACGTGAACTTCCCTCCAGTCAGTACCGACCATGAGCCTCATGACCCGATCTATCCCATCTCCGCTGAGCCCGCGGTCCATGAGCTTAAATACCACGGTCATCAAATTTGCGTCCCGTAGGCCATCCATAGCGCCGCTCCATGAAAAAAAGTGCAGATTGAGGAGAAAGCACAACATTCTTGAGGGGATATTTGGCGGTATCCCCGCTGGTCACGCTCATAACAGCTTCGGAGAGAACCCTGCGCGATTGCCCGGATTGAACGCTCCCGGCCCTCGGGGAAGTACTTTCGCCCTTTCGCACTTCAAAAATCTACCATAAAACTCCTCGTCTACCGTAAAGCTCGTCAAGCTTGCTTCTGCCTTTTACCAGGGCCTCCAGGTCATAAACGAATATCTCAGGGTTATCGTGTACGGGAAAGCCCTCGTTCTGAAGTCTGTTGAACCACACTGAAGCCCGGGTCTCCCTCCAGTCATTGCCGACCATTTTTTTCATTACCCGATCTATCTTTTCTTCGCTGAGATCGCAGTCCAGAAGCTTGGACACGAGGTCCTTTGAATCAATGTTTATCAAAGCCCCCATATCTGTCTCCTTCGGAACAAACATCTCGACTCCAGTTATAACGCTTAGGTTGCAGTAAAGGAATATATACACCAACTCCGAGAAAGGATAAAGAACAAAATAAGGGTATTTTTGGGGTATGTCGTAAATGCGACAGAAAGGAACAAATTGATATATTTACGAAATATTTTTTAGGGACTTTCCACTTCGTTCGCCCATATCTCATATCCTTTACGGCTCAAATGGACTCCGTCATCCTGGAGATATTCGCTTCCCGGATTTCCTTCGGCGTCGACAAAGAGGGCATAGAGTTGAGATATACGGACCGTATTCGTGCGCGATCTGTTCGATGTGGCGGTAGATGTCTTTTATTACATTATTGCCGATCCACGCCAGCGTTACGGGCAGGAATGCTCTGGATAACGATTTTGGATCTCTTGTACGAAGCGGCCAGGTCGCGAACGATCTCCCTGCAGGGCCCAGTGATGTCGTACTGCTCCAGGGCGATGTTGTTGATGCCGGTCATGAGGAAGATAAAGTCGGCGTCGCCGATCTGCGCGCGGATGCTCTCACAGCGGTCGAGCAGGCCTTCGACCGGTTCCCCCGAGATGCCGAGGTTGGTCACTTTATAATCTGGAAACCGCCTTTGCCAGTCAAACCATTCAGTCAGAGAATCACCGATAAATACGATGGATTTAGGCATGAGACTTGAAGATGACAGCAGCAGAGTACAAAGGACGCCAGGCGCAGAACAAAGAGCAACTTCAAGAACCTGTTGGCTGCTTTTCTTTCGCGCCCCGTCCAGCGCCGCTCATTTCTCTCTTGATCGCCTTTTTAAGCATTTCTACGGAGGGTACATTTCCGAGCCGCCCGGACTCGTCACGGTACATCCTTCAGGTAATGCCCGGCGAGCCTCCGTCGTCGATATCTTTTCCGTTTATGCGGATAGTGGGAGAACCTTTCATTCCCCTGCTGACCGCCTCCTCGTAAGAGACGGCAGTATAGGATACATCTGCAGTCATGTTCAGCTCCGCAAGAGCACGGTCAATGCTCTTGCGGAGCTGATGGTACGAGCCGCAATTTTCCAACATGAAACATTCGATTTTCATGGAAACAATGATTACTCTACGTGGATTATTTGGACCGGGCAGGAATCGGCCGCTTCTTTTACCTTGTCCAGCAGGTTCGCGGGCGCTTCGCCTGCTGCCGGGTCTCCGCCGGTCCTGTATTTGTCCACAACCTCGCTCCAACTATCGACAGAATTCTGTTGAAAGAATTCGGGACAAATCGTCCAGCAGGACTCGCAGCTGATGCATTGATCGCGGTCTATCGTTACCTTCGCCATGGGGCACCTCCTCGTTGATTTTATTTTTCAATCAGTAGCTGTATGTAATCACAAACCCGACGTCGTTTCCATCGATCATAGGGGCGAATGAAATATTGTTTTCTTTCCCTGCGCTGTGAAAACTGACGATCGCTTTCCCGGTGAAATAGCCTATTGCGGAGCCGACGAATACGTCGGACGCCCAGTGGGCGTTGCTGTGTACCCGCTCAAGCGCGATCAGCGTCGCTGCGGTGTAGACCACGGGCGGAACCACCGCATTGTTGTATTCCGAAGCCACGACCGATGCAAGAGCAAAGGCCGACGACGCGTCGCCCGAAGGGAATGACAGTTTGTCATTGTTGCCGGAAATGCTCGGGCCTGCCCATGTGTCATGCGACCTGCCGGTATAGGGCCGGTATCTTCCGGTAGAGCGCTTCAGAAATTCCACAAACGCGCCGGTGACGATGAAGCTTTCCGCGCTTAAAAGAAAAGTTCTTTTGGCCTTCCCGTCATTGGCGATGTATCCGTACAGGCCGAGTCCGCCGAGGGCTGGCAGGGAGAACGTGCTGATTTTCTTGGCGTCGTCCGAAATATCGGCAGTGGTGGTGTTCTTGTTCTTTTGCACCCAGCGCTGTATCTTGTCGTCCTGGGTAAAGAGACCGACCGAGATGCCCAGGACAACAGAGGCCTTGATCCAGTCCGTGCTTTCCCACCGCGCGGGAGCGGTGAGAATGTCTTCGGTGTCCGTGAGATAGCCCTTGAAGTATTCCTTGTTCAATCTGACTTCGGGTTCCCGGGGCTGTTCGGTTTTTGCCTGTATGTCCGTCTGTGGCTGATCGCCGGACTGATTCGGTTCCGATGCAAGTGCTGTGGCCACATGAGAAAAAAGCATGAATGTCAGAACAATACCGATCCATTTTGTAAAAAACCTGCCGAACGCGGTGTCCTCCCTCATGAAAATTTGAATTCACCTTTCCCATATTCAATAACGATATGCTGCACCATGGACTTCCGGAAGAAAAAGGCCGGACATTCCCGAACGAAGTGTTATTTTTTTGGCTGTTTCTTTTCGAGCACGTCGTCAACCCAGCTCAGGGCGGCCGAGACCGTGGGGAACCCTATGGTGTTGGCGAGAAGGAGGATCGTGTGGCGTACTTCCTCAGGGGTTGCCCCGGCTGCCAGCGCTCTTCGCGTGTGCGAGTGCACGGAGCCCTGGGAGTGAATGACGGCCGACGCGGCAAGCTGGACGAGGTGAGAAGTTTTTTTATCCAGCGGTCCCGAGGCCTTTGCAGCTTTCCCGAGATTATCCAGGGCCTTCATGAACCCTTTGTACCTTTTCGTCAGGGCCGTGTATTGGTCGGGCAGTTTGGGCATGTATTCCTCCTCGATGTAGTGTGTTCTGATGAAAGCAGGGCAAGCCCCGATACGCTTATTTACGAAGAATCCACAGAACGGCAACCAGAATTCGTCTTGTCCGGTATGCGATCTCGTTCACTTTCCTTATATACAAGTGTAAGCAATCGCGGCGCAAGAGTCAAGTAAATCCGTAAAGCAGATTTTAATGCATGCGGGACCGCGGCCGCCCTGGTTACGACGTTGCATGGGGCAATGATCATTTTTCAGTGAATTAGCACGTTTGACACTTTAGCGCGCGTTATGATACGCTTTTTTTATGGACAGAGAGTCCTATCTTCGCGACGTAGTGACCGTCCTGTCTCGAGAAATCGGCGTCCGGACCTGGCTTGACATAAATCGACTGGAACGGGCAGCCGCCTATATCACTGGCCAGTTCATGTCCCAGGGCTATAGGGTCGTAAAACAGCCATTCCACTACCAGGGCAAAGAGTATAGCAACATTATCGCGGAGCTCCCGGGTACGTCCTCCCCGGAAAAGATACTGGTCGTGGGCGCGCACTATGATACGGTGCGTACTACTCCCGGCGCGGACGATAACGCGAGCGGTGTTGCCGGAGTCCTGTGTCTTTCCCGCATGCTGGCGGGCAGCCGGCCGGACAAGACCGTCAGGTTTGTCGCTTTTGCTCTTGAAGAGTGGCCGACCTATCGCACGCGTAACATGGCGAGTTATCACTATGCGCAGAGCCTCAAGGAGAGGAACGAGCAGGTCGAAGGGATGATATGTCTCGAGATGATCGGCTTTTTCTCGGACCGGAAAGGGTCCCAGCACTACCCTTTTCCGTTCTTCAAGTTGAAATTTTCGGACAAGGGTAACTATATCGCCATGGTCGGAAACGTGAAATCCAGACCCTTTACCAGACGGACGGCTTCAGTCTTCCGGAAGGCCACAGATCTTCCCGTAGTCACCTTGAATGCGCCGCCGATCGTGATCGGCATAGACTTCTCGGACCACTGGTCGTTCGGAAAGTTCGGTTACCGGGCGCTCATGGTCACGGACACGGCATTTTACCGCAGCCCGCATTACCACGCGCCGACCGATACCCCCGAGACGCTGGATTACGAACGAATGGCCAAGGTTGTTGAAGGGCTTCGTGCCGCGATCGAGGCGTGGGCGCGCTTGTAATATGGTGGAATGCTGAATAGCGGATGCACTTGAAAAGACCCTCTTTATAAGCGTCCTCCTTCCGGGGCCCACGGACGAAGCGCCGGTTACGAGGAGAGGTTTACCGCTCGTTCCTCACTCCGCACTTGACATGCAGAATTCCGAATTGACAATCCTCCGGCTCCATTGTATTCTATCATCGACATGGTGCCCGAAAAATTCGCTATGAGGAATTGGAGCTAGATGATACTGGCCGGAATGCGTCGCGCTGCGTCCCTTTATCAGGACAGGATCGCCATTCAGATGAAAACCGGGGACGGCTATCAGCGTTATACCTATCGGGATCTCATTAAAAACATAGCCTCGGCCGCACGCGCTCTGTCGGAACTTGGCATAGGAAGGGGGGATCGTGTTGCCCTTCTCTCGGAAAACAGGCCGGAGTGGATGTTTGCGTACCTTTCCGTGGTTTCCCTCGGCGCTGTCATCGTCCCGCTCGACGCCCAGTTTACGGAAAAAGAGGTTTCGAACCTCCTCGCGAACTCCGGGGCCAAGGCCGCGTGTGTATCGAAGACGACCAGACGGAAGCTTCCCTCCAGCGGCTCGATCAAGATCATATCCTTCGACCCGGGTGAAGAGCTTTCATTCTCGAGCATGCTCATTGCCCGCCTCGATGCCACGCTTCCGCCCGACCAGCAGGCCGGCGACCTTGCCGCCATTCTCTATACATCAGGGACAACAGGAGATCCCAAGGGCGTGATGCTTTCGCACGGCAACCTGGCGTCGAACATCGAAAGCGTCATCAAACTGAACCTTCTCGACCCGATGGACAACATGCTCTGCCTTCTCCCGCTGCACCACACCTATCCGGCCCTGGCCTGCATGCTCCTCCCGCTTTCTCTGGGAGTCACGGTGACCATCCTGAACAGCCTCAAGGGTCCTGACATTCTCGCGTGCATGAAGGAGACAGGGGTAAGCGTTCTGCTCGGCGTTCCGCAGCTGTTCGCGGGCCTCCGGCGCGCCATATTCGATGAGATCAGGAAAAAGCCGGCGCCCGTGCGCATTATTGTAAGGCTTCTCCTCGGTCTGAACGGCCTGCTCAGGAAAACCCTCGGCGTGAACATCGGCAAGACCCTGTTCAGGGAGGTGCATGCCCGGTTCGGCCCGCGATTCCGTCTCTCGGCGAGCGGCGGCGCGCGGCTCGAGCCCGACGTGTATTCGGACATGAGCAATCTCGGGTTCGTCCTCATCGAAGGGTACGGTCTCACCGAGACGTCGCCCGTTTGCACGTTCAATCCGATCGGCAGACAGAAGGCCGGCTCCATCGGGATCCCGATCTCCGGCGTCGAGGTGAGGATTGCGAACCCCGACGAGCAGGGGCAGGGTGAGATCGCGGTGCGGGGGCCGAACGTCATGCTCGGCTACTACAGGAAGTCCGAGGAGACCGCTGAAGTGGTTCGGGACGGCTGGTTCCATACCGGCGACCTCGGCTACCGCGATAAAGAAGGATATTTTTTCATCACCGGCAGGTCCAAGGAGATGATCGTGCTCTCGACGGGCAAAAAGATATTCCCTGAAGAACTCGAGAAGTTCTATAAACAGATCCCTGCCATCAAAGAGATCTGCCTCGTCCAGGGGGAGCGCGGGCTCGAGGCTGCGATCGTGCCCGATTTCGAGTATCTCCGGAAGGTGAACCTCCCCAACTCCCGAGAAATCATTGCCGACGAAATCGAAGATATCTCCAAGGACCTCCCGCCCTATAAGCGAATCACGGGACTCAAAATATTCAAAGACTCCCTCCCGGTCACGCGCCTGGGCAAACTCAGGCGGAGCATCGTGCGGGACATGTACCTCAAGGACGGGGAACGGGCGGAAAGGGCGGTGCAGGAGGCAGACGGCGAGTTGCTGGCGGGCGAGATCGGCAAAAAGCTCCTCGCTTCTCTGGAACCGTTCTCGGCCAAAAAGAACATCGTGCCCGGCGACAACCTGGAGATCGACTTGGGGCTCGATTCGCTTGCACGGGTGGAACTGGTCGTGAGCATCGAGAAGACCTTTGGCATAAGTCTGCCCGATTCGTTCGGATCGGAAGTGTTTACGGTCAAAGACGCGGTGCTCAAGATCGGAGACCTGTTGGCGCAGGGTGCGGTCAAGAGCGCCGGTCAGGCGAGGCCCACGTGGGCTCAGATCCTGAGACAGGAGCCGCCGGAAGTATCGAGAAACACGATCAGGCTCGAGGCGGGCCGGCTCTGCTCGTTCGGCGCCGTTGTCGTAAAGTCTTTCCTTGCCGCATTTTACAGGCTCTATGGCCGCATGTCTGTCCGGGGCATTGAAAACCTGCCGGAACACGGGCCGTACATCATCGCACCGAACCATCTCAGTTACATGGACGCACCGCTCATCGCGGCCGCCATCCCGTGGAGCATAGCGTTGCAGACGTTTTCGCTCGGGCACTCGAAGTATTTCGGAGGCCCCGTGACATCGAGGATCGCGAAGATGATCCAGGTGATCCCCGTGGACATGGATGCGCGGTTGTACGGAGCGCTCCAACTCTCCGCGTATGTGCTGCGCAGGGGAAAGGTCCTGCTTGTCTTTCCCGAGGGCGGCCGCTCGCGCGACGGCAATTTCAAGGAATACAAAAAGGGCGTGGGAATCATCGCCAAAGAGCTGAACGTCCCTGTCATCCCCGCCGCTATCCGGGGCACTTTCGAGATGCTCCCGCCGGACAGGGCGTTTCCCCGGCCTGCAAAGGTGAGTGTCTCCTTCGGGAAGGCCATTCATCCTGAAAAAATGGATTACGATGAAATCGTGCAAACGTTGTATGAAGAGACGGTGAAGATGATGGGAGAAGGCAGTAAACACGAGGAGTAAGGCGTGAAGCATGAGGGGGAGGACGAGAGACGAATAAGGGAAGGTGACCTATGAGGTACGTTAAGATATTTTTTGTCCTAGTCGTGTTGTGCTCGCTGGCTGCGTGCAAAACCGCGGAGGGGCCGCCGCTCCAGGGCCAGGAGGCGGTAAGGCCGAAGATCGCGCTCGTGCTCGGCGGGGGTGCGGCCCGCGGGTTCGCCCACGTGGGCGTGATACGCGCGCTCGAGCAGGAAAAGATACCGATCGACATGATCGTGGGCACGAGCGTGGGGAGCCTCATCGGCGCGATATACGCCTCCGATATGAACAGTTTCGATCTCGAGTGGACGGCCTTCTCGCTCCAGAAGGACGATATCTTCGACTTTGGCCTGCTTTCGGCTATAACGGGCATGGGAGCGGTAAAGGGCGACAGGCTGGAGGAGTTCGTCAAGAGCAAGGTGCCGGCGGCGAACATCGAGAGCCTGAAGCTCCCCTTTGCCGCTGTAGCGACCGACTTGAACAGAGGAACTGAAGTGGTGATCGATCACGGCTCGGTGGCAAAGGCGGTGCGTGCGAGCAGCGCCATCCCCGGCGTGTTTCAGCCTGTCGACTACCAGGGGAAACTGCTCGTGGACGGCGGGGTAGTGGACAATATCCCCATTTCGGTGGCCCGGCAGAAGGGCGCAGACATCGTGATCGCCGTGGACATCAGCGAGAATGTGATCAACTTCAACGTTACAAACCTTGTCGACGTGGTGCTCCAGTCCGTGAACATCATGTTCAATGAGAACGTGAAGCATAAAGAAAAGGACGCCGATGTCCTTATCACGCCTGCCGTCGGGGACGTCGCCATGCTCGACTTCACGCAGAAGAAGCGGTGCATGCAGGCAGGCATCGACGCGGCGCAAAAGGCCATGCCGGAAATCAAGATGAAGATCGAGGAGTGGGTCAAGAAAAAAACGGCCAAATGATCTGTGGTCGCAGATGGATGCTGAGCCCACGTTCATCCGCGAAATGCGTACAATATCTCTAACGGGAATCCACACTATGCTCAGAAAAATCAGGATCATCCTCGAGATGATAAAATTCGAACATACCGTCTTCGCGTTGCCCTTTGCCTTTACCGGCGCCATACTCGCCGAGGGCAGGGTGCCGCCGTGGGGGAAAATCTTCTGGATCAGTGTGGCCATGGTGGGAGCGCGCTCCGCCGCCATGGGTTTCAACCGCTGGGCCGACCGTAAGTTCGACGCGGAAAATCCCCGGACTAAGGGGCGTGCCCTTCCCATGGGGCTGGTGTCACCGCAGCAGGTGATAGTCTTTACGGCGGTTTCATCGGCGCTGCTCATCTTTGCCGCATCCCGGTTGAATCCCCTTTCTTTTTATCTCTCACCCGTAGCGCTGGCGACTGTCTTCTTTTACTCCTACACGAAGCGTTTCACCTACCTTTCCCACGTGTTCCTCGGGCTCGCTATCTGCATTGCTCCGATCGGTGCGTGGATCGCGGTCACGGGGAGGCTCGAAGCGCCGGCGCTCGTGCTTGGAATGGCGGTTTTCTTCTGGCTCATTGGTTTCGACATCCTCTATGCTCTCCAGGACATAGACTTCGACCGCACAGCCGGTTTATACTCCATCCCCCGGCGGTTCGGCGTGCGCCGTTCGCTCTGGATATCCCGCGCATCCCATCTTGTCACGATCGGGGCGCTTTATTGGATCTACTTTCTCTTACCCGTGGGCTGGCTCTATTTCACAGGCATTACGATAGCTCTGGGGCTTATAATCTATGAGCATTCTCTCGTCAAGCAAAACGACCTGTCCAGGTTGGATCTTGCGTTCTTCAACATGAACGGTTACATCAGCGTGGTCGTTTTCGTGTTCACCATGCTGGATGTTCTGGTATGATGTGAGAAAGGCAGTAAGAATGGCGATTTATACCGTAGCAATGACCGGAGCCTCAGGCGCACCCTACGGGCTCAAACTCCTCCGGGAACTCATCAAGGGCGGGCATGCAGTCAACCTCTCGATTTCGCGGAAGGGGCTGACAATCATTCACGACGAGGCGGCGCTTCTGCTCAAAGGCTCGGAGACCGATATCCAGTATGCCCTTGAAAAGCATCTGGAAGCTAAGGAGGGACAGCTCCATTACTTCGACGAAGACAACATGTACGCCTCCATCGCGAGCGGGTCGTCACAGGTGGACGCCATGGTTGTGATTCCATGCACCATGAAGACGCTTGCAGCCATTGCCAACGGATACGCGTCGAACCTCATCGAGCGGGCCGCGGACGTCATGATCAAGGAAAAACGGAAACTCGTCATCGTCCCGCGCGAGACGCCGCTGTCGGCAATCCACCTCCGCAACATGCTTACCCTGGCGGAACTCGGATGTCATATCATCCCGGCCATGCCGGCGTTTTACCATCACCCGAAGAAGGTGCAGGACATGGTGGATTTTATCGTCGGGAGGGTGCTTGACAGCCTGGGGATCGAAAACGATCTGTCGCCGAGGTGGGGATTATAACGCAAACCGAAAATTCAAGGTGCGGTCTCACCTTGAATTTTGAATATCGAAGAATTTTGAATATCGAATGTCAAATTTATTTTACGCGTTGTACTCGGTGCCGCTCTCGCCCAGGTTTTTCATCCACGAGTCGATGGAGGACGCGTCCTGCTTCGCCAGGACGTCTTCTTCCACGAATACGGGAGCCCCGATCCTGATGGCGATCGCGATGGCGTCGCTGGGCCTCGAGTCGATGTGAAATTCCTTGTTGTCGTGGAGGAGATAGAGCGAGGCGTAAAAGGTATTGTCGACGAGGTCGCTGATGACCACCCGGGCGATCTCGACCTCCAGGCGGTCGAATATGCTGGCGATCAGGTCATGGGTCATTGGACGCGCGGGCTTGACATTGCTTATGGCCAGGGCTATCGAGTTTCCTTCCGCCGCCCCGACCCAGATCGGAAGGATTTTCTTTCCCGATTCATCCTTCAGAACAACGATGTAACTGCTGTTCCTGCTGTCGAAGAGGATGGTATTTACATTCATTTGTACCCACATGACTGCACCGCACTTTACCTTAAAGATACCACACCAAACCAGCCAAGTAAAGGGATTATTTTATTGACATTTTTCGGAGATACGATATACTTGCAGACTTGTAACGTCACGATAACTTAAGAGAATAATGAAACAAACCGTAACCGAAATTCTGATCCAGGCCCTTGCCCGGGCCAAGACCAAGGGAGAACTGAAGCTCGATGCAAATCCGGTGATCATCCTCGACGCGCCAAAGGAGAAGAGTCACGGGGATCTGGCCACCACACTCGCCATGACAATGGCCAAGTCCGAGTCAAAGCCTCCGCGTGCAATCGCCGACATCATTATCCGCAACATTGAGGACAGTGAAGGGATCCTGGAAAAGACCGAGATCGCCGGTCCGGGTTTCATCAATTTCTTTTTCAGACAGGACCGCTGGAAAAAAACGCTCTTTGACATAGACGCCGAGGGCTCCGGCTACGGCCTGCGGGACATCGGAAAGGGCGAAAAAGTGCTCATTGAGTTCGTGAGCGCAAACCCGACGGGTCCGCTCCATGTCGGTCACGGGAGAGGAGCCGCCGTCGGCGATGCCCTTTCGAACCTGCTCGCGGCGGTCGGATATAATGTGAGCCGGGAGTTCTACATCAACGACGCGGGAAGGCAGATCCAGCTCCTCGCACTCTCCGTATACGTCCGCTATCAGCAGGCGCTCGGCAACGACATTCCCTTTCCGGAAGACGGATATCATGGAAGTTACATAGAAGAGATCGCACAGGCGCTCATCGAACTCCACGGGAAAAAATTCCTGAACGCGCCCTTCGAGGGCTGCCGGGACATCATTGCGGATTTCGGCAAAGAGGCCATGCTCGCCGATATCAGAAAAGACCTCGACGCCTTCGGCGTCCGGTTCGATTCCTGGTTCAGTGAAAAGAGCCTGCTCGCGGATGGGTCGGTTCAAAAGTCCATTGAGGAGCTTAAAGAACGCGGCTTTGCTTCAGAAAAGGACGGCGCGCTCTGGCTGAGATCGACGGCCTTCGGCGACGATAAAGACCGGGTAATCATTAAAAAGGACGGCGATTACACCTACCTCGCCACGGACATCGCGTACCACAGGAACAAGCTTGCGCGCGGGTTCAAGACGCTCGTGAACATTTGGGGAGCCGACCATCACGGCTACATCCCCCGCGTACAGGCGGTGATCCAGGCGTTCGGCCATCCCAGAGACGCGCTCCACGTGCTGCTCGTGCAACTCGTCACCCTTCTCCGCCACGGTCAGCCCGTACCCATGTCGAAGCGGGCAGGGGATTTCGTGACGCTCAGGGACGTGCTCCAGGAAGTCGGGAGCGACGCGGCGCGGTACATCTTCCTCACCCGCCGTTCCGACAGCCACCTGGACTTCGACCTCGACGTGGCCAAGGAGCAGTCCAGGGAAAACCCGGTCTACTACGTCCAGTACGCTCACGCGAGGCTCGTGAGCCTGTTCCGCGAGGCGGAATCGAGGAATGTGCCGGTGCCGGCGAAGAACGCCGTCGACGCCTCGCTCCTCGATCTCGAAGAAGAGCAGAACATCATAAAGATGCTTTCGCGGTATCCCGAAGTCGTTGAAGAATCGGCGCTCGCATACGAGCCCCATAGGCTCACCTATTATTTACAGGAACTTGCCGGACTTCTTCATAACTACTATTTTAAACATCGGGTCATCACCGAAGACAAGGACCGCACTGGTGCGAAACTGTTCCTTATGAAACAGGTGAAGACCGTGATCCAGAGCGCGCTCGGGATCCTCGGAGTAACGGCGCCGGAGAGGATGTAGGAAGCAGAGGCCGGATGACGGCGAAAAAAGATTCAGTCTGTACTCTTATGTCTGTTTTCTGACCTCTGGTAAACCTCGTGTTCAGTTATTCGTTGATTAAAAAAAATCCGGCCTCGTCCGCCCGGCTGGGGAAGATCGTCTCTCCGCACGGAGACATCACAACTCCGGTGTTCATGCCGGTCGGAACCCAGGCCACGGTCAAGACGCTCTCCCCAGAAGATCTTGCGGGCCTTGGCGTCGAGATCATCCTTTCGAACACGTATCATCTGTTTCTTCGGCCGGGACACGAGCTGATAAGAGAGTTCGGCGGGCTCCACAATTTCATGAACTGGCACCGGCCGATCCTGACGGACAGCGGCGGTTTCCAGGTCTTCAGCCTGGCGGAGCTCAGGAAGATCGCCGAAGACGGCGTGACGTTCCAGTCGCATATCGACGGAGGCGCAAAGCACTTTATCACACCGGAGACCGCGATTGAAATCGAGGAGGCGCTCGGCGCGGACATCATTATGACGTTCGACGAGTGCATTCCATACCCCGCCACCCGCGATTACGCGATGGAGTCGCTCGAGCGTACCCTCAGGTGGGCCAGGCGCTGCCGTGACGCCAAGAAGAACACGGGCCAGGCGCTTTTCGGGATCGTGCAGGGCGGAATGTACCCGGACCTGCGTAAGCGGGCTGCCGAGGCGCTCGTGGAGATCGGGTTCGACGGATACGCCTTGGGCGGTCTTTCGGTAGGTGAGACCAAGCCCGTTATGTACGAGATGATCGAGGCGACGGCCCCTTTCCTGCCCGAGGGCAGTCCTCGGTACCTGATGGGGGTGGGGACGCCCGAGGACCTCGTGGAAGGGGTCGACCGGGGCATCGATATGTTTGACTGCGTGATGCCAACGCGGAACGCCAGGAACGGCACTTTTTTCACCTCTTTCGGCAAGGTGGTGATCAGAAACGCCCAGTATGAACGAGACAAGTCCCCCATCGATCCCGAATGCAGCTGTTACACGTGCAGGAACTTTTCGAGGGCCTACCTGAGGCACCTGTTCAACGCCGGCGAGGTGCTTGCGCTCAGGCTCGGGACGATCCATAATCTCTTTTTTTACCTGGACCTTATGCGCGGTATCCGGTCGAGCATCGAGGAGGAGCGGTTTAAGGAATTCAAGAAAGGGTTCCTTTCGAAAAGGGAGTCAGATGGCGTTTCGTCCCTTTTTTGAAGATGGAATCAACGGAATGCGGCAGGCCTGGATGTTTCCAGACCATAACCGTGAAAAGCGGTACATTTTTTTCTGAATTTTGCCGTCATCGTGGTATAGTAAATGGATGCATGCAGAATCGAAGACCGGAAAAATTGGGATTAATTAAGGAGGGTTAAATCATGTTCATTGCAACGGCTTACGCAATGGGAACTCCGGGCGGCGCAGGAGCCCCCGGCGGCGGGGGTGCATCGGGCATCATCATGATGGTCATCATCTTCGCGATCTTCTACTTCATCCTTATCAGGCCGCAGCAAAAAAAGATGAAGGAACACAAGAGAATGGTCGAAGAGCTCAAAAAAGGAGATGAGATCGTTACCGCAGGCGGCATCTACGGGACCGTTGAAGGGGTGACCCCCGAGACCCTGACCGTAAAGATCGCCGAGGGCACCAAGGTGAAGATAACCCGCAGTTCGGTTGCCGCTGTGGTTACGGAAAAAGAAAAGCCGAAAGAATAAAATAACGCCGCCGTCTGCCGCAGAGACGCTGACACCGAGAGAACACATGATAAAGATCACAATGCACATGCCGATCGAAAGAAGGCTTCTTTCGAGCTTGATATGACATGGGAATCTCGAATTATTTTGTCTTCTCCGACTGGTGCCCACGGCTGTGACTCTGCGGGAGAGACGGTTTTGTGAAGATACTGAGAATTCAGCAGGAGGCTAGTGTATGAAAAAGAGCATCCGATGGAGATTGGCGCTCATACTGTTGTCTGTTGTGATTGCGTTGTTTTTGTTTTTACCTTCCACCCCGCTCTCGGCAAATATGCCGGAATGGTGGACGCAGAACGTTCCCAAGATATCGCTGGGACTCGATTTGAGGGGCGGCAGCTACCTGGTCATGCAGGTGGAGACGGAGAAGGCCGTGGAGTCCTCCGTCGATAATATCGTCGCTGACCTGCAGACCACGGCGTCCTCGGAAGGGATTGCGGCGTCGTTTAACAGGGTTGGCGAGGACATTTCCGTCAAGTTTGACGAACCGCTTAGGGATAAAGTGGAGAAGTTCGTCAAGGGAAGCTACGGCACCCTTGTTCAGAAATCCAGTTCCAAGGGCGAACTGCTGTACAGCCTCAAGCCCGAGGAGGTGCGTCGTCTTGAAGATTCCGCTGTGACCCAGGCGCTTGAGCGTACCCGCCGCAGGGTGGACAAGTACGGCGTGGCCGAACCTTCCATTTACAAGCAGGAGCGCGACCAGATAGTGCTCCAGCTTCCGGGGATAAAGGACCCGCAGGATGCGATCACTTTCATCCAGACTGCGGGCAGGCTCGAGTTCAAGCTGGTGGATTCCAATCCCGACGATCTCCAGAAGGCACTTGCCGGTAAAGCGCCGGAAGGCACGGAAATTCTTTACGAAGAGCGTGAAAATGAAGCCGGAAAGATATCGAAGCAGCCGATACTGCTTTACAAGAAGACGCTCCTGACCGGTGACAGGCTCAAGGACGCCAGGGTGAGCATTGACGAGTTCGGTAAACCCGCCGTGTCCATCTCCTTCGACGGTGAGGGCGCGCGCATCTTCGACCGCATAACCGGAGAAAACATCGGGAAACAGCTTGCTATCGTGCTCGACGGCGTCGTGCAGTCCGCGCCCCGCATCAAAGACCGTATCAGCGGCGGCAATGCACAGATTACCGGCAACTTCACCCACGACGAGGCGGCGAAGCTTGCGATCGTGCTGCGCGAGTCGCTGCCTGCGCCGATGAAGGTCATCCAGAACGTGACGGTGGGACCGTCGCTCGGCCAGGACTCCATCGATAAGGGTGTGCGCGCAGCGCTGATCGGCGGACTTTTCGTGGTGGTGTTCATGGTTTTCTACTACCGGCTTTCCGGTTTGATCGCCGATTACGCTATCGTGCTTAACGTCGTACTGCTGCTCGGGGCGATGGCGCTCCTGAACGCCACGCTCACGCTGCCCGGTATTGCAGGCATCATCCTCACCATGGGCATGGGGGTGGACTCCAACGTGCTCATGTTCGAGCGCATCAGGGAAGAACTGCGCACGGGCAAGGCTCCCCGGCCGTCGGTTGATGCGGGTTATGACAAGGCTTTCCTCACGATCCTCGATTCCCACGTGACGACGCTTATCACGGCAGGAGCGCTGTTCCTGTTTGGAACGGGGCCGATAAAAGGATTCGCGGTCACGCTCAGTCTCGGCATCATCATCAACCTGTACTCCGCCTTGGTAGGCACCAAGGTGATATTCGACATCATCAACACGAGGTGGAAGATAGAGAAGTTGAGCATTTAGAATTCGACGTTCGAAATGCAAAACATCGACAGCAGTTTTGCAATGGTATCTTGAATTTTGTTTTTTTACATTTTGCATTGTCTTTGGAGGTCATGATGCTTCAAATCCTTCATAAAACCAATATCGACTTCATGGGCAAGAAGAACATTTCGTTCACGGTATCGGCCGTGCTCATCCTGCTCGGGATTATCGCCCTGGTGCAGATCGGCAGGGGCAAGGCCAACCTCGGTATAGACTTCGTGGGCGGCACCACGGTGCAGCTCAGCTTTGCCAAGCCGGTCCCGCTCGACCAGGCGCGCGCCGCGCTCGACAAAAACGGGTTCACCGGCGCGACACTCCAGCAGATCACCGAGGGAAACAAGATCCTCATCAGGCTCAGAGAGCCTGAAGGCGTGGCCCAGCGCGTCGTTGCCGCCTTCAAACAGGCATTTCCCGACAATGCCTTCAATGAAGACAGCGTCATCGAAATCGGTCCGGTGATCGGAAAGGCCCTCCAGCGGGACGCGCTTGTCGCGATTTTGATCTCGATCGCGGCAATCATTTTCTATGTCGCGTTTCGTTTCGAGTTCAAATTCGGCGTGGCTGCGGCGATCGCTACCGTGCACGACGTTCTCGCGGTGCTCGGCGTCTTTTACATCTTGAACAAGGAGATCAACCTGCTCATTATAGTCGCGCTCCTCACGCTCGCCGGATATTCCCTTACCGATACGGTTGTGGTCTTCGACCGGATCAGGGAAAACCTGAAGCGCGCACGGCGGGAGCCTCTTCCCACCCTGGTGAATAACAGCATTAACGAAGTGCTGTCGAGGACGATCATAACATCTATGACCGTGGTGCTTGTGTTGATCCCGCTCGTGCTCTTCGGCGGGGAGGTGCTTCACGATTTCTCCCTGGCGCTTCTCCTCGGCGTCATCGTGGGCACGTACTCATCAGTGTTCGTGGCGAGCCCGCTCCTGGTCGTGTGGCATGTGAGAACGGGCGGACGTTTGATCAGCAAAAAATAACGCCCGCGGCCGCAGAGGACGCAGAAGTACGCAGAAAATGCGGATCCTCATAAAATGATTTAACGCCCGAGTTTTTGTGATCGTCTGCGTAATCCGCGTCCGATTTTTTCTGTTGTGAGCAGCTAATGACGAAGCATCCTCTTTCCGCCATCAAAGTCGCGGGTTCCGAAATATCTCCGCTCTCGGAAACGCACCCTCTCGAACTGGCCTGCGGCCCCGGGGGATGCAGCTCTATCTGCTGCAAGAATGGGCCGCCGATTATCCTCAACCCCTATGAGGTTTCCACGATCTGCGCCCAAAGCGGTATGTCCTACGAGGATTTTCTCGACATCGCGGTGACGGACCGTGCAGAAGGATTTCCGCTCGTGATGCTGCCGCGAGATCCTGTTTGTTATTTCTGGACTGAGTCGGGCTGCCGCATTTACAAGGCCAGACCGCTCGCGTGCCGGCTGTTCCCTCTCGGCAGGGTGTTCCAGGACGACCGTTCCTATTTCGTGTTGCCCGGGCGCAACCTCTGCTCGGGACTCGCGAACGCCCCGAGGCGGACAGTCGCCGATTATCTCAGAAGTCAGGACGCCTCGCTCTATATAAAAATGGCGGATCGATGGATAGAGTTCGTATCCGACATCGAGCGGCTGCCGCTTCCCGACGCTCCTGTCACGTCGATAGCCTTCCACATGCTCGTCTACAGTCCCGACACGCCGCCTGCCGTGGGCCGTATCGGCTCTGAATTATCTCTCGAAGACCGTTTCCTCCTGCGTCTTGACACCGCGCAAAAGCAGCTCCCCTGTTTTCTGGGCCGTGAGTAATCATCTGCTTTTGCTATACTTAATACTAACGCTGTAGTATTATAATCGTCACGGTTCCGGAAGCCGCCGCCAATCGGCGATCGGGTTCCGATGAAAAGGAGAACCGATATGGGCGACGAAACCAGAGTCCAGATACGGGAAGCGAAGAAGAGCCTGAAGACCTTTGCTGTTTCACGCGAGAAAGCTATTCCGTTTCCTCCCCATGCCTAACGGCGCATTGGTCCTTTCGGCGATTTTTTCTATTCCTGTGAACAAGGAGAACGCGATTTAAATGGCTGCTTCATGACCGTTCCGTGAACGACAACGAATAACTTCTATTGACACGGATGAGTACTAATTATATTATTAGGTCAAGTAACGCATATCCCACTTTCGAATGACGCGGGAGATTTCCGTTGAGAATGCGTAACGCAATTTTCAAAAAAATCCTACTCATGTCAATGCTCGCATTTTCCGCCTCCTGCGCAGTTCAAAAAACGCCTGCAGTTTCTCCGCCGCCCGTTCCATCACCTGTGACAATCGAACCGTCCGTGATAGCCGGACCTGAAGAAGGATTCAGGCTGGCAATGGACGCCTATGCCGTGGCGGACATGGAAACAACCATAGCGGCCGCGCAACAGGTGGTTGAGCACTATCCCGGTTCCCCATGGTCTAAACGCTCGCTCTTTCTCATCGGCAGGGCGTTCATTGCGCTCGACAGGCCTTACGAGGCGGCTGCCGTCATGCTCCGCGTTCCGAATGAATATCCGGAGCTTGCCGACTACGCACTCTATTTCCTCGCCGAATACTATTTTTCAAAGAACAGATATCCGGAGGCGATAAAGCTCTACCAGCAGATATCAGAACGTTATCCCAAGAGTCTTTGGGCGGCACGGTCCGTGTTGAGAAGGGCGGAGTCGCTTCTCGAATCAGGCGCCTACCCTCAGGCGACGGAAGCGTTCGAAAAATTCCTTCGCGATAACCCCCGGTCGGACCTTTGTCCCGACGCCGGGCTCGGTCTTGGCAAAGCGCTTGCCGCCGAGGGAAAGGTCGATCAGGCGGTACGAACATACAAGGACCTGTTCGTCCGGTATCCCGGGAGCCCGGCTGAAACCGACGTGGAGAAGGCGCTTGCTGATCTCAAGGCGAACGGCGTCCAGGTCTTTGAGCTTACAGCCGATGAGGTATACGAGCGCGCAAAGAACCTTTTTAAAGCCGGCCAATACGACAAAGCATATACCGCCTTCATCAAAGTGCTGAAACTAGATCAGTCGTATCAGAGTAAAATTGATGTGCTTTTGAGGAGCGGAATCTCCCTTTTTTACCTCGGAAGGCGCTCCGAGGCCGCGGCCGTTCTCGAAAAGACGATGAAGGAGCATCCCGGCGATCGCGGAGCAGAGACCCTGTACTGGCTGGCAAAGACATATGACAAACTGGGCAGAAAGGAAGACGCCGTCGCATCTTGTCTCAAGATTGCGTCCTCCTATCCGGACAGCGAATGGGCGGACGACGCACTCTATTATGCCGGCAACATTTACCGGGAGTCCAACGATCTAAAAAGGGCGCTCAAAATCTACAGTCAGCTTTCCGCCCAATACCCGCAGAGCAAATTTTCGGACAGCGCGGTCTGGTGGAAAGCATGGGCGTTGTTCACTGCAGGAGAGTTCACGAGAGCGGAGCAGACGCTCCAGGAACTCATCAATACGTACCCGAAATCGTTTCTGGTAAACCAGGCGGGCTACTGGCAAGGCAGGGCAGCCGAGAAAATCGGAAACCCCGCGCGCGCCGCTGTGTATTACGAAAAAGTCCTGAAACGCGCGCCTTACTCATATTACGGGTATCGAGCCGCCGACCGGCTTTCGGCTTTAGACACCACGGCGCAGACCGTATCGGCCGATGTTTTCTCCGGTGACAGCGGTACGGATGAAGATTCCGCGTCGGGGGACACGCAGAACTCGGACGATCCTGACGGTCGTCCCGTCTGGACGGCCGAAGCGGTCCGGATGTTATCAGCACAGCCTTCTTTTAAAAAATCGCTCGAACTCATGCACCTCAACATGAAGAAAGAGGCGGCCGACGAGTTGTCGTCGCTCCAGGAGAAGCTGCCAAAAAAGCGCGGCATGCTTTTGGGGTTGAGCAAGACGTACTTCGAGCTGGGCGACTATTACCGGTCGCTCATGCTCGTGCTGCGCAATTACGAGCGCTACCTCGACCGGCCGGCCAAAGAGACCTCGCCGGACTTGTGGCTTCTCGCCTATCCCCAGGGCTACTGGAGCAGCATCGTTTCGTATTCGAGAAAATACGGTCAAGACCCCTATTTCATTGCCGCGATCATCAGGGAGGAAAGTCAGTTCCACGCCGACGCGATATCGCGCGCCGGCGCCCGCGGCGTGATGCAGGTCATGCCATCCACGGGCCAGCGGGTCGCACAGGCCATCAGGATGGCCGGCTTCGACAGAGACAAACTGTTCGACTATGACACGGCGATCAATATCGGCACCTGGTACGTCAGCCGCCTCATGAAACGGTTCAAAGGCGATCCGATTCTCGTCGCCGCCGCGTACAATGCGGGGCCTGACGCCGCATCATCCTGGCTTGCCAAGAATGGGAGTAGCATGGACCGCGATGAGTTCGTCGAATCCATCCCGTTTCTCGAAACGAGGGGGTATGTGAAGAAAGTGCTCAGGAACTATGCCGAATACAAGAGGATCTACGGCAGGCCAGCGCAGAAACTTTCCCTCACCCGGTCTCTGCCCACGGGCACGGCTGAGCTTCCCGCAGCTCAAGTGATGAAGACGCGGTAATGAATTGCACAGTGCGGATTTTCCCCGGCTCTAGCGAAAACGCCGGGACAGGCGGATTGCGGATTGAACATAGAGGGTGGGACGAGTTGAAGGATCTTGAGGCCAGATTTGCAGAGGTGGAGGAACGCGTACGTGCGCTCGTGAGCGGGAACAAGGATCTGAAGAAGCGTGTCCGGGAACTGGAAGATGAACTTGCCCGGGCACGGCACAGGCTGCAGGAACTCGAGCACTTTCACGGTAAAAAAATGCATGTGAAGGAAAAAATCGAGCGTATTCTGAAGGCGCTTGAGGCATTGGGCGCGAAAGAGCAGGCCGAAAAAAAATGAACGGGGAAAATACATGAAGCTGGAGTTCCAGTATGCCTTTCGGGATTATCACGAGGCGAACCGGGCCCACCTGAAGTCACGCCCCTTGCAATACTACGGCTTGTGGACGGTAGCTGTCGCCAGTATTCTTGCCGGCCTCATGGGTTTGGAATTTTTCTCCAACAAGTACGCGGCGATCACGGCGCTCGCATTGGGCGGGATCATGATCCTGTCCCTCACGTCATTATACCGTCGTCGGGTCGCCAGGGTCTGGAGGGCTTCACGGAACCTGCACCTGCCCGTTACCGCCGACGTGACGGCTGACGGCCTCAGGGTCAGGAATGCAAACGGGGAATCAAACATCACGTGGCGGACATTTACGGGGTTCATCGAGACCCCTGAGCTTTTTCTTGTCTATCAGTCATCCCGGTTGTTCACTATGTTTCCGAAACGTGCATTTCGAAACGACGCGCGCATGGACGAATTTCGCGAACTGCTCAGGAGCAGGGTCGCGCAGCGGCCCGAAACGTCATTGCCGAGGATGGCTGCAAAGTTAAGAGGGCCATCGGGATAGCGTCAGGTAATGAGGATTTTACCGAAACTTGCTGGCCAGCCTTTACCGAGCAAGACGGAAACTGTGTGACCGTGGACGAGTAGGAGTAGTACGCCGACGGGACCGGTTTCGTTTAGTGCTTGCGGCGTTCGCAACGAGACGCTACTTCGATACGGGCTTCGTCGATTGCCGTTTACTCTTGATGTATTCCGGGACAGCAAAGGATCATCAGTGAACATCATCGACGCAAAAAATCTGACCAAGGACTACAACGGCTTAAGGGCGGTCGACGGCGTCAGCTTCGAGATCATGCAGGGCGAATGCTTCGGTTTCCTAGGGCCGAACGGCGCCGGCAAAACCACGGTGATGCGCATTATCTCCTGCTTCATGCCGCCCACCGCGGGAGAAGTGAGGGTGTTCGGCATGGAAGTGACCGGCGAGCCGAGCAGGATAAAATCCCGGCTTGGCGTCATGCCCCAGGACAATAACCTCGATCCTGACCTCAGCGTGTTTGAAAACCTGATCGTCTATGCCCGGTATTTCGACATCCTCAAGAAGGAAGCCACCCGTCGCGCACAGGAGCTGCTGAATTTCGTAGAACTCTTGGAAAAGGCCGATGTCAACATCGAGCAGCTTTCGGGGGGGATGAAGCATAGGCTGCTGCTCGCGCGGTCCCTCATCAACAACCCCGAACTCCTGCTCCTCGACGAGCCGACGACCGGTCTGGACCCACACAGCAGACATGCGGTCTGGGACAGGCTGAATTACCTCAAATCAAAAGATACCACACTCATCCTTACGACCCATTACATGGAAGAAGCGGAAAAGCTCTGCGACCGGGTGGCGATCATGGATTCGGGCAAAATCGTGACTGTCGATACCCCGGCCCGTCTCATTGAGAAGCACGGGGGAAATCTCGAGGATGTATATCTCAAGCTGACCGGGAGAAACCTTGAAGATTAAGCGCGCCTACAGAGTGTGGCAGCGGCATTGGACCGTGTATACGAAGCTCTACAAGTCGAGTTTTGCGCTCAATTTCGCGGAGCCGGTGCTCTACCTCGTGGCCATGGGGCTGGGGCTCGGCACGCTCGTCAAACAGATCCACGGCGAGCCTTACATAAAATTCATCGCGCCCGGAATCATCGCCTCTTCTTCCATGTTTGCCGCGGTGTATGAGTGTACCTATGGAACCTATATAAGGATGACCTTTCAGAAGACCTTTGACGCTATCCTGGCCACGCCAGTCAACATCGACGATCTTATTGCCGCCGAACTCGTGTGGGGCGCGACCAAGAGCGTGATTTACGGCGTTACTTTCATGATCGTGGTCGCCCTGTTCGGACTTGTAGATTCGCCCTTCATCCTGCTCTCCATCCCGGTCGTCTTTCTCTGCGGCTTGATATTCGGCGAACTATCGCTGATATTCGCCGCGAAGGTGCCGGGTATTGACTCGTTCAGTTATTTCTATACGCTTTTCATGACGCCGTTGTTTCTTTTCTCGGGTATTTTCTTTCCTCTCGAAACTCTCCCGCCTTTCGTCACGGATATCGCTTTTTTCACACCCCTGTACCACCTGGTGAACGTGTGCAGGGCTTTGTCGTCAGGAAGCCTTTCCGGTGCCCTCTGGAGTTCGGTCTGGATACTCGTTGTCGTCTTTGTTCTTGCCACGTTGCCGTTCAAACTCATGCGGAAACGGGTCATCGCGTGACGAGTTCATGACAGGCGCTCCGAAGTAATGGCGGGTAAAGATCGAGAACCTGCCGTTCTCAAGGACTGATATGCCGAGGTCTGAATCGACCAGCGGCGGACTAATGCCAATGTCAGCCAGCATCAGAATGCTTTTCCATAAACGGTCTCGTGACGGGGCTCCGAGTACGGCGGTAAAAACAAGCCCCTTTGCCGTATCCACTGCGCCCACGAAGCAATGCCTTGCTCTTCTTGTGAACCCGGTTTTTCCGCCTACCATGTCACTTCTGTACCACAGCAGATCATCCGTATTCTCGAGGTACAATTCTCTGCCCGCTGCGGTTTTAACCAGCCATTCTTTCTTGCCGAGAATCTCTTTGATAAGAGGATAGGTAAGGGCTTTTTTCAGAATGATCGTCAGATCACGGGCTGTTGTATATTGTTTGCCTTTGGGCAATCCCGAGGCAGTCACAAAATGCGTATCGTCGGCCCCGATTTCCTTTGCCTTCTGATTCATCAATTCCACAAATTTATCCTCGGAACCGCCCGCCGCTTCGGCCAGGGCCACGGCCGCGGAATTTATGGAATGCATGAGCGCCAGATGGAGGAGGTCCGACACAGTCAGTTCGTCTCCCGCCAGAAGCCTCGGCTTGATGGAGCGCACCGCGGCGGCTTTGCGGCTCACTATCACCTTCGCTGCAGGATCCAGACGGTCCAGCGCCACCATGGCGGTGACCAGTTTTACTGTGCTGGCGGGTGGGAGCTTGGCCGAAGGGTTTTTTGCGTAGAGGACCGAGTCATTATCGTCAATTACGATGCACGCCTTTGCGGGAATTGCTCTTGGTGAAAAAGAAAAGGCCGGTTGCACTTCCAAAAGTAAAAAGACCGCAAACATCATGCAAAAAAATATTCGTTTCACTCCGACTCCGAAAAAAAATAGGTCTGGGAAAAAGTTTTCAAGCCGTGATTATTGTATCAGAAAGAACGGAAAAATTTTGTGATTTGAATTACTTTTTGCAAATGAGGTTGACGAGATCTTATCTTTTCAACAGCCTGTAGATTGCCGAAAAATCCATTTCTCCGAGTCCGTTTCGCACCGCGAGTGCATAGACTTCCTTGACAACGTTCGCCGCGGGTATGGCGACACCCGCCTCATACGCGCTGTCGGCCACGAGTTGCATGTCCTTGTGCATCCACTGGAGGGGAAATTCGGCCTCGAATTTTTCTTCCTCGATCTTCTGCTTTTTAAAGGAGAGGAAAGGCGCCACCACCGGCGAGCCGAGGAGCGTGCCGAGGAGCACAGCCTTGGATATTCCCAGGGACTCGCCGAGCACAAGGGCCTCTGTAAAAGCGACCATTGCCTGGCCGAGAATGAGGTTGTTCACCATCTTCATGGATGTACCCATGCCGTGCCCGCCCACGTGGATCACGGTCTTGCCCATGACATCGAGCAGAGGCTTCACCACGTCCACGTCTGCCTTGCTGCCGCCGGCGAAGAATATGAGTTGTCCCTGTTCCGCCGGGCCTTTGGAACCGCTGACCGGAGCGTCCAAAAACCTGATCCTGCGTTTTTTAGCTTCCTCTGCCATCTGTTTCGAAAAAGATGGGTTGACGGTGCTGCAATCTACCCATAGGGAATCCTTCGGCAGATGGTCGAGAAAGCCTTTATCTCCCAGCGCCGCCGTGGCGACAGCATCGGGTCTCGCGAGCATGGTGAAAAGTATGGTCACTTTTTCGGCGACCTCGGCAGGAGAGTCCGCCCAGAGAGCGCCTTGAGAAATGAGTGCATTCGCCTTTTCGCGGGTGCGGTTATATACCACGAGCTCATACCCGTTTTTCCGAAGGTTCGCCGCCATGCGGCTTCCCATGATTCCCAGTCCGATGAAACCTATTTTCATGCAGACCTCCCGATGTTCGTGCACCGTTATTTTTTATTGTAAACGAAAGGCTCTCCGTCCCGGACGAATAAAGATCGCGACTCGCATCGATGGACGATTATGAATCGCAGTGAAGTGCGCCTTGATTACGCAAGAATGTGTTCGCGTCTCTCAACCGGTCTTTTCTGCGGTCATCGGTGTCCCGAACGGCGGTACCTCGCTATTTTATTTTCTTGATGAAATCTTCCACGGGTGTCGCCGCAAGGGTGAGCAGCTGGACAGAGCCCCGAGCGCCGATTTCGACGGACATCTTCATGACCGTATCGTTGTCCGGCGCCTCGACGATGTTCACGAAGTCATAGGGGCCGAGAACGGCATACTGTTTTAGTATTTTAATGCCCATCCTCTCGATCTCCTTGTTCACTTCCAGTATCCTCTCCGGCTTCTGCTTAATGGTCTTGCGCCCCTCGTCCGTGAGCGTGCTCAAGATCACATAGTTCGCCATGGCGTCCTCCTTTAGTCGCGACGTTGCTTCAAAGGTCCCGGCTGTTTCTCCCGAAGATTCTTGTTTTGGGGCTGCCCGACTGCAGGCGGAACGGGTTTCCTTATGATTACTTTCGGCGCCTTCATCTGTTTGATCTGCAGGTTCTCGGCAGGCGATGGTTTAAATGCGGATGCGTTCCGCTCCCGGACCAGTTTCCTCTCGGTCTTCATCTCTTCCGGCCGTATTTTTCTTATCTGTTCGGGCGGCTGCTGCTTTTCGGGCGCCCTGCCGATAAAGGGCATGAGCGCGGGCCGTTCCTGCTCTGCTTCCGGCGGGCCGGCAGGCACCGTGCGCCGTCTCATCAGCTCTTCAGGCCGCGCCTGTTCCGGCCCGGGAGGCTGCCTGCTTTCAATTTTGACGGCCGGAGAAGACGTGAGCGGGACCCGTCGTTCCGGTTTCACCGACGGAGGAACAATGCCGATCTTTCCCCGTGGGACGCGAACAAAAGGGTTTTCCCGGACGCTTACCGGCACCCTCAAACCCGTGCCAAAAGTGTCTCTCCGAACCACGGTGACGGCGCGGGTCAGCGTGGAGTTTCTGTAAACTCTGTTGACGACGACAGTGTTGATGTTGACGGTAGTGATGTTTACGCTACCCGGACCGTAATAACCGTAACCGTAATAAATCTCGCCGGGGGCCAGAGGGACCCATGCCACATACGTTGGCGTCACGATCCAGCCGACGTATCCGGGGGCCCAGTAAACCGCTCCGGGGGCGGGAGGCACCCAGCACCAGCCCAGGCTTGTCACAAAGCCCCATCGTCCATAGTGGAAAGGGACCCATCCCCACGGTTCGTAAGAAACCCAGACGTAATTGCCTCGTACCCAGATCCAGCGGCCCACGGTGTAAGGGGCCCAGTCAACGGAGACGACCGTCGGGTTCCACACGTAGCCATAATCGCCGACGTATTCCCACCTGCCGTTGTTGTCGAAATCGGACGAATATTCGTGGAGATCATCCGGCAGGTAGCGGGAGCTTTCGCTCCATGCCGTGACGATCCTGTCGCGGTCGACGTTCCATCGCTCCCATTCGTCGGGCGGACCGATGGGGGACAATTCGGCTGAGTTGTCTCCTCTGATTGTGAGCGTATTCCCCGAGCCGATTCTCGTCGCCCCGGCGCGGGTTTCCGCGTAAACATCCCCTTTGAGCGCTGAAGCTTCGGTCGCGCCGTCTTCGGATACATCGATCATTATGATGGAATTGTCGTAACTGCGGATGGACGCGAGCGGCGTCTCTATCTGCACGGTCTTAATCCCGCCCCGTCGGTTGTTGATATAGAGGTGCCCGCGGTCGAGATAGAACTGGACAGAATCAGCGCTCAGCGAAAGAATATCGACCGCGGTTTGCTCATCCGCCCGTATATATACTCCGCCGCGGAATTGCATTTCGCCCCGTCCGTCTTCCGGAATCCACAATCTGTCGCCTTCGGCAAGAGGCATGTTCACGGACACCAGGGTCCACTCGGGGATGTCCGGGTTCGAAATCTGTACGTCTCCCTGCACCAGGCTCAGCCGTGCAAACCCCATACCTTCTGCGAAGGAACACACCGGAAAGGCGGTCAACAACACTATAAACGACAACACTATAGACGACAAAAATTTTGAAAATTTCATGTGGTTCGCCTTGCTCGATAGAATCGAGTTTATGTACTTTTATTTTACCTCATTTATGAAAAAATCGAAAAAGTTATATGAATTTTGTACGTTGGCGCCGTGCAGGAAGTATTGAAAAAACGGAAATATGCTGCTTTAGAAGTACCACGGCCGGGCAGCTTGACAATGACCGGTGCCTGCGCCAAAATTAGACTATGGTCGAGAAAAAAATATTCATTCTCCTTATCATCGGCATTATCTCGTCGACGCTCATATCCTGTTCTCCCGTTTTGAGCAAGCGTCTCATGAAAGAGGGGTCGAGAGAGGTGTCATTTTTCGCTCTCAGGGAAAATCCCGACGCCTATAAGGGCAGGCTGTTCATCCTCGGCGGCATAATCATCGATACGAAATATACGGAGAAAGGGTCCCAGATCGAAGCGCTCTATGTTCCCGTGGACTCATATGGACATCTGAAGAATACCGATCGTTCGGAAGGAAGGTATCTGGCAGTTCTTTCACGGGCGGCCGGCATGCTCGACCCGGTTGTATATCATCCGGGGCGCGAGATTACGCTCGCGGGAGAATTCACCGGAACACTCAAGGGCAAGATAGACGAAATGGAATACGTTTATCCCGTATTTGAAATCGAGCAGGTGTATCTATGGCAGGAGGAAAGCGCATACTACACGGCACCGCCCTATGACATGTGGTATTATCCTTATTGGGGACCCTGGTGGTGGGACTATCCTCCTTACTTTGTACCCGCCCCGCAAGGGCCGTCCGTACCGCCGCCTTCGCGGCGGCCTGCACCACCTCCGGCAAGAGTGCCGCCGGTTAGAGGGGGGGAAAGGGGCGAGTAGTACGGTGAATGAAATGGAGAGGCGCCTACGATTCTACAGGTTCCTTCGGGCTTGAGCAAGGTTGAAAGCCTTTTGATCAACCGGAATGGCGGGTTAAGGAGGGGATATCGATCCATGAGAAAATTGACCGCTGCGACATGCATGGTCGTATTTTTTTTCGCGTCCGCCGGACCCGTGTTCGGTTATGAACGGGTGCTTCGGGTAAAGGACGGGACTGTCATTTCCTTTGGGCAGATGATAAACGAAATCAAGGAGAGCGCCATAGTTTTCGTGGGAGAGATCCACGACAGCGAGGCACATCACAAGGCGGAGCTTGACGTTATCCGGGCGCTCAACACATCAGGCGTCCCCCTCGCCATCGGCCTTGAGATGTTCAGGAAAGACAGTCAGCACGAACTCGACTCCTGGGTGAACGGCCGGATGACGCTCGACAAGTTCATGCCGGTCTATTACGACAATTGGCGCATGCCCTGGCCCCTCTATCGGAACATTTTCACGTACGCCCGGGACAATAGAATCCCCATGGTCGGACTCAATATACCTGACGCCATATCCGAAAAAGTCTCTCATAAAGGGTTCTCATCGCTGAGCACCGAACAGAAAAAAGACCTGCCTCCGAATGTGAGCTGCGATGTCGACGCGACATACATGTCATTCATAAGACGAGCCTACTCGGGACACGCAAAGGACGATCAGTCCTTCCTTCATTTTTGCGAAGCGCAGATGGTCTGGGATAAGGCCATGGCCTGGCATCTTGTCGAGTATCTGAAGAAGCATCACGACAAGACGGCTGTTGTGCTTGCCGGCGCCGGTCATGCCTGGAAAAGGGGAATACCGGAACAGGTTTCGAAACTGTCATCCTACACGTACAAGGTTGTTCTGCCGCTCACTGCGGAAGATGTCGATAGTAATGCCGTTACCTTCCAGGACGCGGACTATGTTTTGCTGATGTGAAGTCGGGTATATCCAAAGTAACCTTTTTTACCACTTCTCTCCACGTTTGTAATCTTTGTTTTTACCAATCCGCAAAGTGCCAGATTTCATCCATATTGACTAATTCACTTATTTTCGTTAATATGCGCCCCTGTAAATTCCTGATTTTTCCGATCTGCTCAGCCCAATAACCAAAGATATTTATTTGATGAGGTGCGGACATATGACAGAAGAAAAGAAGGAATCCTGGCTGAACTATCTCGCGCTTACCACGGTGATACTCGCGGTGTGCGCAACGCTTTCGACCCTGAAAGGAGGAGGATTTTCGACTCGGGCGGTCATGTCCCAGGCGCAGGCATCCGACCAATGGTCATATTACCAAGCCAAGAGCATCAAGGGATACATCTATGAGCTTCAGAAAGACAAGATCGAGCTGGAACTCAGGACGCTGAAACCCACAATTTCCCGCGCGGCGGCGACAGAGTATGAAAAGAGGATAGACTCGTACGGCGAGAAGATAAAGAGGTATGATGAGGAAAAGGCCGAAATCAAGAGAAAGGCGGAGGAACTCGAAGCCAGGCGTGAAGATGCGCAGAGACATTCAGGGACCTTCGGCATGGCCGCCATGTTCCTCCAAATCGCCATTCTGCTTTCGTCCGTTGCGGCCCTGATGAAGAAGAAGCCGGTATGGATACTGGGGCTTATCGTTGGGGCATTCGGCCTCATTTATTTTGCGAACGGCTTCTGGTTGTTCATAAAATAGCCGTCGGATGTTCTCCGCTTTAGACCGATAAAACCCGCGCTGCCAGGGATTATAGCCGTTACTTTCCGTAATAAATAAGTAAATTTTATTTGTTTATCAGAAATATGAATTTGACTTAAACACCTATGCATCATATTATTGACAAGTTTTGCATAATAATTTTGTTGAATAAAAATAAAGACTTAAACCTTTAAGGAGGTGAAAAGAGGTACATAATTTTTCGTTTGTAATCATTATCAGTCAAAAGTCCATGGAGAGAGTAAAAAAATAATGAAGGAGGTTAGCTGAATATGACTGGTACATTAGCTTTTGCTTTGCTGTGTGGCGTGGCCGGCATCGTCTACTCCTTGATCATCGCAGCATGGGTGGTCAAGCAGGACGCCGGTTCGGATCGCATGAAGCAGATATCCGATGCGATCAAGGAAGGTGCAACGGCGTTCTTAAAGCGTGAATACAGGACCGTTGCCATCGTCGGCGTGGTGATCTTCGTCTTGTTGTGGTATTTCCTCGGCAAGTGGACGGCAATCGGATTTGCAATCGGCGCGATCGGTTCCGCGCTCGCCGGCTACATCGGCATGATGGTCACGGTGCGGTCGAACGTGCGCACCACGCAGGCAGCTACCAAGGGCTTGCAGGCCGCACTCGGGCTGTCCTTTAAGGGCGGGTCGGTGACCGGCGTTATGGTTGTCGGTCTCGGCATCATCGGCCTTGCCGGCTATTACTATATCGCAAAAACCTACGCCGGTGAGCAGGCGTTCCATGCCCTCGTGGGCCTGGGCTTCGGTTGCTCGCTCATGAGCGTGTTCGCCCGTATCGCCGGCGGCATCTACACCAAGGCTGCCGACGTGGGCGCTGACCTCGTGGGCAAGGTTGAGGCAGGCATCCCCGAGGACGACCCCCGGAACCCCGCCGTGATCGCAGACAACGTGGGTGACAACGTGGGCGACTGCGCAGGTATGGCCGCTGACCTTTACGAGACCTACACCGTCACGGTGGTTGCCGCCATGCTCCTTGCCAAGACCGTCTTCGGCGCAAGCAGCCCCTGGGTGGAATTCCCGCTCATGATCGGCGGCATCTCCATCATCGCCTCGATCATCGGCACCTTCTTCGTAAAACTCGGCAAAAGCCAGTACATCATGGGCGCCCTCTATAAGGGACTGGCAGTTGCGGGTATTCTGGCCGCGATAGCCTTTTACTTCGTATCGAAAAACTTTATGTCGATGTTGTCAGGAAATGACGCTGCGGTATTTACTTCAGGGAAGGTATTTGTGACAGCGTTGATCGGTCTCATTCTGACCGGCCTCATCGTGATCATTACCGAGTACTTCACCTCCAAGAGTTTCAACCCGGTAAAGCACATTGCCGCAGCGAGCCAGACGGGCCACGGCACGAACGTGATCGCCGGCCTCGCGGTGAGCATGAAGTCGACGGCTCTCCCGGTCCTCGTGATTGCCGGCGCCATTCTCGCGGCGTTCTCGCTGGGCGGCGGCTTCGCAGGCCATGCAGGTGAAGGCCTCTTCGCCATCGCCCTCTCGGCAGTATCCATGCTGTCCATGACCGGCATCGTGGTCGCCATCGACTCCTACGGCCCGATCACGGACAACGCGGGCGGTATCGCAGAAATGGCCGAGCTGCCGAAGGAAGTGCGTGCAATCACCGATCCCCTCGATGCAGTGGGAAACACGACCAAAGCGGTCACGAAGGGTTACGCGATCGGCTCGGCCGGCCTCGCGGCCCTGGTGCTCTTTGCGGAGTATTCACGGTCCTTCGGTGCAGCGCCCCTCTCATTCGAGTTGTCGAACCCGAAAGTCATTGTGGGTCTTTTCATCGGCGGTCTTCTCCCGTACTACTTCGGCTCGCTCCTCATGGAAGCGGTCGGAAAGGCTGCGGGCGGTGTGGTTGAAGAAGTGAGGCGGCAGTTCCGCGAGATCAAGGGCATCATGGAAGGAAAAGCCAAACCCCAGTATGGCACCTGCGTCGACATCGTGACCAAGGGCGCCATCAGGCAGATGATGGTTCCGGCCCTCATCCCCGTTGTGGCCCCGATCCTCGTCGGATTCATAATCGGCAGGGAAGCCCTCGGCGGCGTGCTGATCGGCAGCATCATTACCGGCCTCTTCCAGGCAATCGCCATGACGAGCGGCGGCGGCGCGTGGGACAACGCCAAGAAGTTCATCGAAGACGGCATGTACGGCGGCAAGAAGAGCCCGGCCCATCAGGCTGCAGTGACCGGCGACACCGTGGGCGATCCTTACAAGGACACCGCGGGTCCGGCCATCAACCCGATGATCAAGGTCGTCAACATTGTTGCGCTCCTGATCGTACCGTTGTTGTAATCTGAATCTGCTGTGGACCAACAAGGGCTGATCTCCCCGATGGAGGTCAGCCTTTTTTTATGGCCTCTACTGAACGAAGAGAGGGTCGAAAACCTGTCCATTCACGGGACAAAAATGTATTGCCTGTGAGAAATAAAAGGGAACATTTTGGGATGAGGATGAATGAATCGTAAACAGACTGAGGGGCCTGATGAAAATAGGTTGGGCCCTGGTTTCCCAGGGCCCTGGTATAAGTACTTGGTTACTTTGCTGCGGGAGCTTCTGCCGGAGCTTCTTCTTTTTTCTTCTCGGCCTTCTTCTTGACTACTTTCTTGTGAGCTTTCTTCTTGGCCTTCTTCTTCTCCATCTTCTCTTCCTTCTTGTCAGGAGCCGGTGCCGGCTTGGCCGCCTCCTGTGCGAAGGCCACGCCGATGGTGAGTGCAAATACCATCGCTGTGAGCAATGCTACGATCTTCTTCATTGAACGTCACCTCCTTTCCCTGGTCAATTTGAAAAACCTTCCATAAAAGGTACATAACTATAACAAATTAAAAACGGACCTGTCAAGAGCAAAAATGCAATTACCCGGAAGCTCAAAACATGTCAATGTTCAAAAGGTTTTAGGGACCCTTAGCAATCTTGGATGCGCCGTGACATCATGGGCGCTCGATAAAATAAAAAAGAAAAAGTCCTGTGCGGGTGTTCCGCCGGTTTCCGTTTGACAAGACCGGAGGGATAGTTTATTATCACGACTATAACATGCGGGGAGCGCAATGCAGGCAATAGCTTCATTAAAAGAAGGGGACTGGGTGGACGAGACGTACCTCGCTTTATCAAAGCAGGTGTCCACTTCAAAAAACGGCGTGACCTACCTGTCGATCAAACTCTCCGACAAGAGCGGCGAAATCGACGGGCGGCTGTGGGACAACGCGGAAGACGTCGCCGGCAGGTTCGAACGCGAGGACTTCGTGCACATAAAGGGCGTCGCTGCCAATTACCAGGGCACGATGCAGATCAAGATCAAGTCGCTTGAAAAAGTAGACGATTCCAGGGTAGACATCTCCAACTTCATCCAGAGTTCCCTCCGCAACCCCGAAGAGATGGCCAAAGAGCTGAACGCCGTGGCTGCCGGTATTTCCAATGCCCATCTCAGGCGGCTTATGAATTCCTTCCTCGATGACAGGCAGTTCATGGACCTGCTTAAGCGCACGCCCGCGGCCAAGACGCTGCATCACAATTATGTCGGCGGTCTGCTCGAGCATATACTCGAATTGACCGCTCTCTGCAAAGACGTTGCCGGCCATTTCGAGTCCATCGACATTGATCTGCTCACCGTGGGCGCTTTTCTGCACGATATCGGCAAGGTGCGCGAGCTTGCAGTGCGGAAGACTATAGAATACACGACCGAGGGCAGGCTTCTCGGGCATATATCCCTCGGCTATGAGATGCTTGCCGAGAAAGTCGTTCTGATTCCCGGCTTCCCGCGTGAACTCTCGATGCTTCTGAAGCATATCATGCTCTCGCATCACGGGGAATATGAATTCGGTTCACCCAAGAGGCCCAAGATCCTTGAGGCCATCGTCATCCACTATCTCGATGATCTCGCAGCCAAGATCAACAATTTTCAGGCCACCGTGAAGAAGGAGGGCGTTGGAGAGGGGGAGTGGACGGGCTTCAGCAAGATGCACGAACGTTATCTCTATCGACAGGCGGCGTATGGGGACTCCGATTCCGAGGCAGAGGAGAAGCCGTTAAGTCCCAAAGTCAAAAAGTCGGCCGCGGGCCGATCGCGAGACGGCGAGAATGGTGGACCGACGGGAAAATTGCCGCTGGATATTTGAATGCACGCACCAATTGCCGAAGAAGCACTAATAAGCAAATTTCAATTCTTAAATCGTTTGTATCTTGGCATTTGGTCATTGGGATGTATTCGAGATTTGGATTTGAGATTTTGCAATTTCACCATTAAGGAGTGTTCATGTTGGGTGTCCTTCATACACTGAGTGACGGGCTGGCCAAGACCAGGAAGAGTTTCACCGATAAGCTTGGCTCGCTCATACTCGGGCAAAAAATCGATGACGAATTTCTTGAAGATCTTGAGGAAACGCTCATAGCGTCGGACATGGGCGTGCAGACCGTGTCCGCCGTTCTTAAGGACCTTCATGAACGGTTTAAGCGAAACGAGCTTTCCACTGCCGATCAGGTGCGCCTGCGGCTAAAGCGGGTCCTGCTCGACATACTCGCGCCGAATTCCGTTCCGTTGGCTGTAACGTCCAAGCCGTTTACGGTGCTCGCCGTCGGCGTCAACGGCACGGGCAAAACAACCACCATCGGAAAACTGGCGCACCGGCTCAAGCGCGACGGGAAACAGGTGATGCTCGCCGCCGCCGACACGTTCCGGGCTGCCGCTTCGGAGCAGCTCTCGATTTGGGGAGAGCGAGCGGGCATCCCGGTGATCAGGCATCAGCAGGGCGCAGACCCGGGCGCCGTCGTATTCGACGCCGTTGCGTCGATGAAGGCACGGGACGCGGACGTATTGATCGTGGACACCGCCGGCAGGCTGCATACGAAGTCGAATCTCATGGAAGAGTTGAAAAAGATAAAACGCATCATGGCGCGGGAGCTGCCGGGTGCCCCTCACGAGGTGCTGCTGGTGCTCGACGCAAACACGGGCCAGAACGCGTTGACTCAGGCGAAGATGTTTAACGAAGCCGTTGGGGTGACCGGCATAGCGCTTGCCAAGCTCGATGGCAGTTCCCGAGGCGGCATTGTTTTCGCCATCACCAAGGAACTCTCCATCCCGATTAAGCTCGTCGGCATCGGCGAAGCTGCCGAAGATTTGCGGGATTTTGATCCCAGGGAATTCGTGGAGGCGCTGCTGTGAACATGGCGCAGGGAGCAAAGAGCATGGGGCACAAAGTATCCTATGCTCTATGTACGATGGACCGTACACCTGCTACCGCCCAATAAGCCTGCCCTGCGACTCACGCCGAGGCGTACTATTTATGGAAAGCGTACAAGTCGAGATCTACGGGCATACCTATACGCTTAAGGCCATAGCGGACCCGGGGTACATTCGGGACCTCGCAGCGTTCGTTGACGCGAAGATGAAGGATGTTCAGAGAGGCACCGGTACGGTAGAGCCTCAGCGGGTTGCGATATTGGCAGCTCTGAACATGGCCGATGAATTGTTCCGCCTGCGCGCCGATCATGATGCTCTGGAAAAAATTGCGCGGGAAAGGGTCCGGAGGCTCTTTGATATCACTGCCGAAGCAGAGCCGGACACGTGATGCGGCAGCGTTTTGATGCGGAATTGACAGGGTCGCTCCGCGGCGCGAAAGTCGTTTACCGAGTTCTGCGTAACATATCAAAATCATGATACTTTTTGCCGAACGTCACTGAACCCCGTCTTATTTTCCTCTTGCCATTTTGCGCCAGTTCTGGTATATATATCATAACGATAAAAGAAAAAGCTCCCCTGCTATGCGCGTGATAGATATAACTTGTACCTCGTGAAACAAATAGAACGGGAGCTGTCCCCGGAAAGGGTGTGCATGCCCAGATAGGACTGGGTCGCCTAAACTTTCCGATATGGCGCCCACCTGGTTAAACCCAGGTCCAAGTTATCTACACGGCAATAGCGGGGGATCTTTTAAGTCATTTCAAAGCTGTTTTTCACCATCATAAAAATTCGGACAGCTATTCATTACCGAAGGGAGCGGCAAGTAAGGAAGGCTCCGGCGTGTCTGATGTTGTAGAAAGCGGTACTATAATATAAAGTTTCAAACAGCTACGAATACCGCGGGAAAAGCAAGTTAGCCCTGCGGCCGCAAGAAAGTACGTTATGCTTCAATCAGTGGGGATTACATTACAAATGTATACATATATGCGCCACAGGACAGAACAACACTCGAATCTCGGGAATGAGGGGTTTTTTATGGTTTGGCTCCTCGCCGGAGGGGGATCTTCCTGTGAAGAACGCGGAATTAAATCATTAGTCAACATCCCCGGATAAGAAGCGTACTCTCTCTGTATCCCACGTCTACAATATCACCCGTCCACAAGGCTTTCCCGAAGCATCAGGTTGGGTCTTAAAAATTTCAAAAAACAGGTGAATTCAGAGCCTTTGGCCCTGGAGCCATCGGAGCCGCCTCTTGCATGGAGAATGCGGCCCCGTGATTTGTCGGAATTCGTGGGGCAGGAGCACATCGTCGGTCCGGGCAAGCTCCTTCGCCGGGCCATCGAGTCGGACAGGTTTATGTCGCTCATCCTGTACGGCCCTCCGGGCGTGGGCAAAACGGCGCTCGCCCATCTTATAGCTGAACGCAGCCATGCGCACTTTGTGTCGCTCAATGCGGTGACCGCGGGCGTAGCGGACATCCGGAAGGTCGCCCAGGAGGCAGCGCTCGAACGCGGCCGGAGCGGCCTAAGGACTATCCTCTTTATCGACGAAATCCACCGCTTTACCCGCGTTCAACAGGACGCACTTCTTCCAGATGTGGAGAGGGGAAATGTTACGCTCATCGGCGCCTCGACGTCGAACCCTTTTTTTTCGATCATCCCCGCGCTCTCATCCCGTTCGCAGATCTTCGAATTTAAACCCCTCAAGGACGAAGACATCAGAATCCTCGTTCTCCGCGCACTTTCGGACAAAGAACGCGGGCTCGGGAACCTGCCTGTGACCTTGACGGACGACGCGCTCGAGTTTCTTGTCGCCCGGTCCAACGGAGACGCGCGGAGGGCGCTCAACGCGCTCGAACTCGGCGTGCTCTCGACCGAGCGCGGTCCTGACGGAAAAATCCTTTACGATCTCCGCACCGCTGAAGAAACTATCCAGAAGAAAGCGCTTGCCTACGACGAAGACGAACATTACGACACGATTTCGGCGTTCATCAAAAGCATGCGCGGGAGCGATCCCGATGCTGCGCTCTACTGGATGGCAAAGATGATCTATGCCGGTGAAGACCCTCTGTTTATCGCACGGAGGATCGTGATCGCAGCGAGCGAGGACGTTGGAAACGCCGATCCCCGCGCCCTCGTCGTTGCAACATCGGCGTATCAGGCCGTGGAGCGAATCGGCATGCCCGAGGGTTCGATACCGCTCGCCCAGGCAGCGGTGTATGTGGCTTGCGCGCCCAAGAGCAACGCTTCCTATCTCGGGATCAAAAAGGCGATGGCCGATATCGAGCAAGGACAGCTCATGTCCGTGCCCGACCATCTCAAGGACGCCCATTACAAGGGCGCACAGAGGCTGGGCAGGGGAAAGGGATACAAGTATCCGCACGATTTTCCGGGCCACTATGTGGCCCAGGACTACCTCCCGCAGAGGCGGGAATACTACCGGCCCACAGAGCAGGGTGAGGAGAAACGCATCAAAGAACGCCTTGCCGGGCTGAAGAAAAGCTCTCAGGAGGATAAAGAATGATTGAATATATCGTACTAGTGTTGGCAGGGCTTGTCGCCGGGACGGGGCTGGGCCTGCTGATCAAAGGGAGGGCCGCGGCAGGAAAGATCAGGGACGCGGAATCCGAAGCCGCAAGGATCATTGCAAACGCGGAACGTGAGGCCGAGACAAAGCGAAAGGAAGCGGTGCTCGAAGCCAAGGACAAGCTTTATCAGGCTCGTGCGGATTTCGAGCGCGAGAACCGGGAAAAGAGGCAGGAGCTCCAGAGCCAGGAACGGCGGCTCACGCAAAAGGAAGAGAACCTCGAAAAGAAAGTCGATCTCGTTGAAAAAAGGGAGGCCGACGCCATTCGGCGCGAGCGCGAGCTTGCCTCCAGGGAAAAGGTGGCCCAGGAAAAGGAAGAGCGGTACGAGAAGGGGCTCCGTGAGCAGCGCGTCATGCTCGAAAAGATCGCGGGAATGACCGCCGAGGAAGCAAAGCGGCAGCTCATGGTCTCGATGGAGGAAGAGGCCAAGTACGAAGCCGCAAAAACCATCAAGCGCATCGAGGACGAGGCCAAGGAAGAAGCGGACAAGAAGGCCAAGAACATCATCAGCCTCGCTATCCAGCGCTATTCGAGCGATTACGTCGCCGAGGCCACGGTGTCTGTGGTGAACCTCCCGAATGATGAGATGAAGGGACGGATCATAGGACGCGAGGGAAGGAACATCCGCGCGCTCGAGGCCGCGACCGGGATCGATTTGATCATCGACGACACGCCCGAGGCAGTGATCCTGTCGTGCTACGATCCCCTCCGCAGGGAAGTTGCACGGCTCACCATCGAACGCCTGATCCAGGACGGCAGGATCCATCCCGCCCGTATCGAGGAGATCGCCGAGAAGGTCAAGAAGGACCTCGACATCGCGATGAAAGAGGAAGGCGAGAAGGCCTGCTTCGACCTCGGCATCCACAATATGCACCCTGAACTCGTCAAACTCATCGGCAGGCTCAAATACAGAACGAGTTACGGGCAGAACGTGCTCATGCATGCCCGCGAGGTCGCATACTTCGCCGGCATCATGGCGGCGGAACTCGGCGTGGACCAGAAACTTGCACGGCGTGCGGGACTGCTTCATGACCTCGGGAAGGCCGTGGATCACGAAGTGGAAGGCACCCACCCCACGATCGGCGGCGAACTGGCGAAGAAGTACGGCGAATCGCCCAAGGTCATCAACGCCGTCCTTACCCACCACGGCGACGGAGAAGTCAATTGCGTCGAGTCCGTGCTCGTCGCGGCGGCCGATGCGCTCTCCGCGGGCAGGCCGGGCGTCCGGCGCGAGACGCTCGAGAGCTACTTGAAGCGGCTTGAGAAGCTCGAGGAGACCGCCAACTCGTTCAAGGGTGTGGAAAAATCGTACGCCATCCAGGCGGGGCGCGAGATCAGGATCATCGTTAAGCCCGAAGACCTTTCCGACGCGCACTCGGCGCAGCTTTCACGGGACATCGCCAAGAAGATCGAGCAGGAACTCACCTATCCCGGCCAGATAAAGGTCACGGTTGTGCGCGAAAGCAGATACGTGGAGTACGCGAAGTAAAGACGACGGAGGACAGAAGAAAGAAGACAGAGCACAGACAAGAGATTATGAGCGTGATGGTAATTTCTGTGCAGCTATGGTTTTTCGCGGTTGTCTGTCTTCTGATTTCTGATTTCTGACTTCTGGAGGCTATTTGAAGGTCCTTTTCATCGGCGACATCATCGGAGAGCCGGGCAGGAAAATGGTGCGGGCAAACATGCGAGACCTTGTCGATGCCCATCGTCCCGATCTCGTCATAGCGAACGGAGAAAATGCCGCCGGCGGCTTCGGCATCACGCCCCAGATAGCGGACGAGCTCTTCTCTATGGGTATTCACGTGCTCACCTCGGGCAATCATGTCTGGGACAAAAAAGAGATCGAACCCTATCTGGCAAAGCAGGATCGGCTGCTGCGGCCTGTTAACTATCCTGAAGGGAACGTCGGGTTCGGCAGCGTGGTGATCTCGACACCTGCGGGAAGAGCGGCCGTGCTCAATCTCGAAGGCAGGGTCTTTATGTCGAGCCTGGACGACCCTTTTCGCACGGCCCATCGCGAAATAGAGAAGCTTAGGGAACAAACGCGCGTCGTCGTCATCGACTTTCATGCCGAGGCCACGTCGGAAAAGATCGCCCTGGCCTGGCACGTCGACGGCAAGGCGAGCGCCGTCATCGGGACCCATACTCATGTGCAGACAGCCGATGAGCGCATATTGCCCGGCGGTACCGCGTATATCACCGATGCCGGCATGACGGGCCCCACCGATTCCGTCATCGGGGTCAGGAAGGAAGACGCCATCTCGCGCTTCCTGTATCAGACCCCCCATAAATTCGAAATTGCCAAAGGGCCGGTGCATTTGGACGCGGTCGTGGTGGACATCGATCCCGGGACGGGAAAGGCGAACTCGATAAAAAGGATCCGCATTAAATCGTAGGTCCTTCAACGTGGTCATTGCTGAGTGCTGATTACAGATTCATTCCGCACTCTCAGCTCAAGATCGGAAATCATGCAGACCCATCACATTCTTACCGTCACTCAGCTAACCCGCCAGATAAAGGATCTCCTCGAAGGGACGTACCCCGACGTCTGGATAGAAGGGGAAATTTCAAACCTTACCAGTCCGCATTCCGGCCACACCTATTTCACACTGAAAGATGAACAAAGTCAGATCCGCGCCGTCCTTTTCCGCTCGTCGCAGCGCTTCCTCAAGTTCACGCTTCAGCACGGCATGCAGGTGATCTGCCGGGGCAGGGTGAGCGTTTACGAACCGCGCGGGGAGTACCAGCTCATTCTGGATTATATAGAGCCGAAGGGCGTGGGTGCGCTCCAGAAGGCCTTCGAAGAGCTCAAAGCACGACTCGAGAAGGAAGGGTTGTTCGACCTCGACCGTAAAAAGCGGCTTCCCGTTCTCCCGCGGCGGATCGGCATCGTCACCTCGCCCACGGGTGCGGCGATCCGCGATATGCTGCGCGTGATAAGGCGACGCCATCCGAACATGGAAATACTGATCTATCCCGTGCCGGTCCAGGGGGCCGATGCCGCGCCGTCGATCGTCGAGGCGCTGCACTACTTTAACCAGCAGAAAACCGTCGATGTGATTATTGTCGGCCGGGGCGGCGGGTCTCTGGAAGACCTCTGGGCGTTCAATGAGGAGGCTGTTGCCCGGGCGATCCACTCATCGATGATTCCGGTCATCTCCGCAGTCGGACACGAGACGGATTATACGATCTCCGATTTCGTCGCCGACCTGCGCGCGCCCACGCCGTCCGCGGCGGCGGAGATGGTCGTGAAGAGCGAAGAGCGCTTCCGCGAGTTTATCAGCTCTCTCGAAACGGGCCTCGTCAGGAGCATACGCCGACGCTTCGAGCTCTGGCGCGCGGCGATCCGTGAAAACGTGCGGCTGCTCAGAGACCCGAGGAGGAGACTGGAACTGTACGTTCAGCGGGTAGACGAACTTGCCGGCAGGCTAGGCACGGGGCTCACCCGTAATCTCAAGAGAGACCGGGAACTCCTCGCATCGCTCACTTCGGCGCTTGATCACCTGAATCCGCTCGGGATCCTGTCCCGGGGTTACAGCATTACGAAGAAATTGCCGGAAGGAAAAATCCTGAAAAGCGCCGCCGACGTTCGTCGGGGAGACGTTCTCAGCACTAAACTGCACAAGGGCGAGTTCTTGTCAAGAGTAGAAGAGATCACTCAGCAGGACCGGTAAGCGCGCCGGTTCTCCGGTCTCCACTTCAACGCTTTTGCCTTCCTTATGATTCCAGTCTTTCCTTGCCCTATCCGGCGATTGCCAAGGTCATGTGATGCGGGATTACAGAATATTTTTCCTGTGAATGATTCCAACGAGCTTCCCGTTCTCCACCACCGGCACGGTGGACAGCCGCTCTTTGAACATCGTCCGTATGACATCATTTATCGGCGTGCCGGGCGATACGGAGACGGGCGCGGCGCAGCGGGCATGCTCGGCATGGCCGCAGCTCATGATTGATTCAGCGCTGCATTGAAATATCGTCTTCTTGTGTTCCAATGCATCGAGTATGTTTTGCTCCGATACGATGCCGACGACCTCGTGGTCGTCGTTCACCACCGGGAGCGCGTGGTATCCGCCCGAGAGCTTCTTCACGAGCGTACTCCCTCTGTCCTTGACGTGCAGGCTCATCATGGGAAGCATAACATCCTTTGCTGCTCGCGGCATCATAAGGACCTCCTCCTTGTCGGCGTGTGTCCGCTGAACGGATTCAGCGCGGCAACGTACCGAAGATATCGTATAATTTTAAACATAAAAGATGTTCACCATGGTGTCAAGTCTGGACGGAAAAGAAATGAATAAAACGCGTGTGAACGTAAGACCATGGTCGCAAAACGGCTACATAAGGAGAAGACTTTCATAAATTGAGGGATACTTTTACCCGAGTTTACCGAATGGACATACCGGGTATCTGCACACGCCGCACTTCATGCAAAGTCCGCCGTGGCCCAGTTCGGCCAGCTCCCGCCTGCCGACCTTTTCTCCTGCCAGCACCCGGGGAAGAACAAGGTCGAAAACAGTTATCTTCGCGTACATGCCGCAGGCGGGAATGCCAAGGATCGGGATTTTGTCGATATAGGCGACGAGAAACATGGCGCCGGGAAGCGCTGCCGACCCGTAGGTGATGTCTTGAACGCCGAGATCCCGAATTGCGAACCGGGTTACATCGTCCGGGTCAACCGACATTCCTCCGGTAGTGATCAGAAGGTCGGCTCCTGCATGCAACAACTCCCGCAGTCTGTCCACGATAAAAGCTTTATCGTCCGGGGCATAATAGGCGCCGACAAGTTCCCCACCGATCTCCTCGATCTTCTTCGTGATGACCAGCGCGAAGGCGTCCTTGATTCTTCCGTGATAGACCTCGTTTCCGGTGATGACCACACCGACTCTCGGCTTGCGGATTACCTTAACCTGAATGACGCCCGAGGCTTCTTTCGCAACCTGCACAGCCTGTTCTACAATACTGCGCTTTACCACCAGCGGAATCGCCCGTGTGCCGGCCACTGTCTGCCCTTTTCTAACGACGGTATTGTTATGGAGCGTTGCACACATCACCTCGCCCAGCATATTGAAAGCGAGAAGCGCGTCTCTATCGATCTTCAACAGCCCGTCACGTTCCGCAATGATGCTGATCTTGCCTTCCCTGGGTTCGCCTTTGATCTCTACGCCTGCGCCCATGAGCGCATCGGCAATAGCGAAGGCGGCGTCGTTCTCGTGCATCTCGTCTTCAGCAATGTGAAGGACGTAAAGACGCTCCTTGCCGAGCCGCTGAAGGTGGCAGACATCTTCCTCCCGGATGACATGGCCCTTCTTAAAGGCGCGCCCCTTGAACTCGCCGGGCCGGATTTCCGTGATGTCGTGGGCCAGGACCGTGCCGACCGCCTCCGTTACCGGAATTGTTCTGCTTGCTGGCCTGCTCTCAGTTTTTGAATCATGAATATCGCACATAGTCCCCCCTACGCTCGTACAAGCCTTTTTATACCCGACAAACCGTAGTGAACCGTCAGTCCGGCAAGAAAGCCGACGGTGAGATTGGCGAGCGCAAACCCCAGTGCGCCGACGATAAATGCTATGAACACGGCCTTTTTATCATTCACGATATCTTTGATGAACAACGAATGCTGAATGCCGACATAACAGAGAAGTACGCCGAGAATGCCAGCGGGAAAAGCTTTTATCGCGGCAAGCGCGGACCGACCGCATAACAGGCCGACACCGATGAGAAAAAAGCCGATGATAAGACCGGACCGTCCGCTGGTCGCCCCGAACTTGCGATGCGCCGTCATCCCTCCACAGCCATGGCACATGGGCGCGCCGCCGACCAGCCCTGATGCGATATTTGCTATCCCCATGCTCAGCGGGATGTTCTTCAGATTAAGCCGGACGGCTTTCTCTCCATAGAGCAGCCGGCCGGTTTCATTCGTCGCCACGACGGCATTGCCGAACGTCAATGCCAGCTGAGGGACGACCAGCATGGCAAGCCCCTGCCACGTGGTATTCCAACCCGGCAGGGTAAACGCCATGGCAACGGGTCCAATCGATGTGAGCGACGCTTCTTTGATTGAAAAAGCCGCGCCCAGAACTAAAAGCGGTATGAGGGGAGGCACTTTCTTCAGCAGCGTCAACATGACGATGAGAACGATTCCGGCGACTATGGCGATAAGTACATCGTTGCCCATAAATTTGAAAGAAGTCCTCACCAGCATGGCGCCCAAACCGAGCTGAATGCCTCGTATGACCGAGGGCGGGAACAATTCTCCTAACCGCGCGCTCAAACCCATAACGGCAATGACGAAAAGAATAAGTCCCATGACGATGCCCGCCGCGTTGATGATGCCAAAGCCCAGTCCGGAGGCGATCGCTATGGCCGCCATTGCCTTCATCGGCTGCACCGGCATGGTTATCCCAAAATACCACGCAGATCCGGCGTAGAATAAACCAGCCATGAAAAAAAGCGCGGTAGGATTGAATCCGTTCTTTGCAATCAGCGCGACGGCAAGGGGGAACAGGACGCCGATGTCACCAAAAGCGCCCGAGATGTCCCACAGAAATTTCTTGATATTACTTGAAAACTTTTCTGAATTTTTCATCGACCATCTCCCTGATGCCGCTTTCCAGGGTTTCGTATTTTCTGAGAAATTCTCTTGCGTCATCAGTCAGCGTTGCGCCGCCGCCGTTTTTTCCTCCTGCTTGGCGGTCAACAAGCTTGATGCCCAGGCGCTCTTCCATATTCTTGATGTAACTCCACGCCTTCCGGTACGAGATGTTTATTTCTTTTGCGGCCCGATTGATCGAGCCATGGGTGTCGATGGCTTGAAGGAGGAAGCGCCGGCCCCGGCCGAACACGGGCTCGCCGCTGACTTCGATCCATAATTTTGACCTGATAGACAGACCGTTATGGTTTTTCTGCATAACGCACCCCCCAAAAAAATATTCTGTACTTCGTAGTAGCCGCCCTGAGCGCACGCAACGCACAGCACCCTGCCGTCCCGGTAGACTTCCCTCATGTCCTGAACATGCTCGCCGCAAGAGTCGCACTGCACTCTTCGTATGGGTCTTCCCGGCATATCCTCGGGTCGTACCTTCACTGCAACTTCCATCACATCGAAGAGCTCGTCGTCGGACATCACTTTGTATGCTTCAAGCTGGGCCTTATACTTGTTCTCGATCTCCGGGAAATAGCCCTTTGCAAGGGCGCGCGATTCATCTCGTGCACAAACCCGGGCCGCCTTGTTCGTTGTCAGGTTCACGAAGGTCGCGGCCATCTTTCCATAATCCATGAACTTCATGGTTCTGCGGCCGAGGCTGCAGCCGGTGACGGACTGGATCGCATCCGTCGCGCACCGGTCCATCTCGACGAAAACGATGAGGTTCTTTCGATCTCTTTCTTTCGGATCTGAAATGCCGATTACCCGGAGGCCGAGCATGGACATGCGGACGCCGAGGACTTGCCCCGGGCAGAGGTGTCCGTGCGTCTTTACCGATTCCTTGAGAAGAGACTCAAAATTCAATTGATCCCGAATCATAATTCACTCCTCGAACATATCCAGGCCCGCATTCCAATCTCACTCGTCGGGTGAAGCCTCCATCTATTGACTCGTCACAGCATGCTTAATTCGGGTTCGTAAAACGTATTCGAATAGTGAGAATTGTCTTTGCTACGTTCAGTGCGAGTTCCCGGGGTGGAAAAACAGGTTTGGACCTCCGCGCGCCTTGCCCTCCCGCTCCATGAGCATGTCCAGTGCAAGGGTGGCCAGGTCATCTGCCGTCGCTTCCATCTGCGGGTCTTTTTTCAGGTACAACAGTTTCAGGTAGACATTGCAACCGCCGCAACTCTCCGCCTTGACCGCAGCGTTCGAACCTTCCAGCGTGAAGTAGTCGATCCCCTGGGTGGATTCGCAGTTGCTGCACTTGATCCGCACCATGTGCCATTGTGACGCGCAGAGGGAGCAGGAGAGGTACCGCAGTCCCTGCTCCGGTCCGCCGCTCCGCACGATGCCGACGCTCGGGTACGAACCGCACACAGGGCATAACCCGCCCTTCTCCAGTCTGCCGAAGACGTCCTCCTTCAGAGATGACGCCATCTGCACCCAGTAGACTTGCAGAGCTGCGGCGACAAAGGGCAGCTCCTGGGAAGAAACATCAGCGAAATCTCCAGCCACGATCCTGTCTGCCACTTCCTCCAGGGACGCTTCACTCGCCTCCATCAAGCCGACTACGGTCTTACTTGCAGCCGCAGGAAGAGCGGCCTTGTCCAT
>JAWOJY010000007.1:0-4417 GCA_033854515.1 Nitrospirota bacterium | reverse complement strand
GGGAAGGACGATCGAAGTCGGCGCCGAGCGGTTTGACCGGTCCCTGGGAAGCGATTTCAATTTCACGAAATATACGGCCGACTGGCACGAGTATATCGATTTCCCGTGGAAGCACCACGTGCTTCAGGTGAGGGCTTTTGCGGGGACCTCCACCGGAGAGGCGCCGCCCCAGGGCGCGTTCCAGCTCGGCGGCGACAATCCCGGCGACATTACGCTCACCGTCGACGACCAGACAGTGTATCTCCGCGGCTATCCTGCCAACGCTTTTCGCGGCCGGAAGGCGGGCCTCATCAGTTTTGAGTACCGCTTTCCGGTAGAGAACATAGAGGAGGGCTGGGATTCCAAGCCGGTCTTCTTCCGAAGGCTCCACGGCGCGGTCTTCTATGAGGCGGGAAACGCCTGGAATGGGACATTCCACAGCTCCGAGCTCAAACGCTCCGTGGGCGCCGAGGCGCGCTTCGATCTTTATCTCGCATACTATCTGCCTGTCACGTTCCGCCTGGGAATTGCCAAAGGACTTGACGAAAAAGGGGAAACGCTCACCTACATCGGGCTCTGGGTGCCCGTGACTATCTGAGAACTTCCTTTCGCCCATAGTGAAAAAGGAAGGGCACATTCTTAAACCAGGCACACAAGAATGAGGAGAAATACAAAAGTCGGTTTTGATATATTCGCAACTACGAAACCGTATATTGAACCGCCATTTTATTGAAAAATTTTGATATGCTCATTTTAGAACATTCGAATATGTGAATAAAAGTAACGCAAAACTTGACATCCGCCGATTCTCTGCTATATTTAAGACTATTATTGCCTTTTTTTGGTCAGTGAATAACCCGCACGTAAATTACCAGCCGATATTTGTCAATTACATGGAAGGAGGGGGATCATGGGGATATCACGTCGTGATTTTCTCAAGTATTCCGGCAGTTCTGTTCTACTCACTTCTCTCAGTCTCGATCTGACGCCCGCCAAAGCTTACGCACAGGAACTAAGAATCAAAAATGCAAAGGAGACCCAGACGGTATGTCCGTACTGTTCCGTGGGGTGCGGCATCATCGTCCACACGGTGAACGGAAAGGTAGTCAATACCGAGGGTGATCCCGACCATCCGATCAGCGAAGGGACACTCTGCTCAAAGGGCGCGTCGCTCTATCAGATCATCAACAATCCCCTCCGCCTGACCAAACCGAAATACCGAGCAGCCGGCGCTACCGAGTGGAAGGACGTGGAGTGGGACTGGGCGCTCGGCGAGATCGCGAAGCGGGTGAAGGACACGCGCGACCGGACGTTCAAGACCACCTCAAAGTCGAAAGTAAAAGAGAAGCTTCCTGACGGCACGGAAAAAGACGTGGAGAAGGACTTCGTTGTTAACAGGACGGACGGTATCGCCCACGTGGGCAGCGCAGCCCTGGACAACGAAGAATGCTACATGCTGCAGAAGCTGCTGCGTTCCTGGGGCGTGGCAGCCATAGAACACCAGGCCCGCATCTGACACTCACCGACTGTAGCGGCTCTGGCAGAGTCGTTCGGACGCGGTGCAATGACAAATCAGTGGAATGACATCAAGAACGCCGATGTAATCCTCGTCATGGGAAGCAATCCCGCATCAAATCACCCCGTCTCCATGAGGTGGATCAGGAAGGCCAAGGAACAGGGAGCGAAACTTGTCGTGGTGGATCCCCGGTTCACCCAGACAGCCGCAAAGGCGGACTTCTACGCGCCCATGCGTTCCGGCACGGATATCCCTGTTCTCGGGGGTATGATCAAGTACATACTCGACAACAACCTTTACTTTAGAGAGTATGTTGTAAACTATACCAATGCTCCCTTCCTCGTGAACCCGGAATTCAAAGGGCCGTGGCAGCTCGACGGCCTCTTCTCGGGTTATGACCCCAAGGGGCGCAAATATGATAAAAAGACGTGGTCGTTCCAGCTCGACGAGAACGGCATCCCGAAGAAAGACTTCACACTCAGGAACCCGAACTGTGTGTTCCAGCTCCTCAAGAAGCAGTACGCCCGGTACACTCTTGACAAGGTGTCTGAGATATCCGGAACGCCGAAGGAAAAGCTCGAGGAACTGTACAAAATCTACGGGTCCACAGGAAAGCCGGATCGCGTTGGCACCGAACTCTACGCCATGGGCTGGACCCAGCACACCATCGGGACCCAGAACATCAGGGCCATGGCCATGATTCAGCTCCTTTTGGGCAACGTCGGCATGGCAGGGGGCGGAATCAACGCGCTCCGGGGCGAGAGCAACGTCCAGGGCGGCACCGATCACGGGCTCCTGTTCAACAATCTCCCCGGGTACCTCGCGGTACCCACCGCTTCCATCGTTGACCTCAAAACATACATTGAGAAATTCACCCCCAAGACGAAGGACCCGAAGAGTGTGAACTGGTGGTCCAACAGGGGTAAATATATCACCAGTTACCTCAAGGCCGTTTACGGGCCGAGCGCACGGAAAGACAACGACTTCGGCTACGCGTGGATCCCGAAACTCGACGAGGGCATGAACCTATCGTGGCTTAACCTCTTCGACCGGATGTTCAAGGGCCAGTATGAGGGTTTCTTCGCCTGGGGCCAGAACCCCGCGTGCTCCAGCGTGAATGCGAATAAAGTGAGGAAGGCGCTCGCGAAGCTCAAGTGGATGGTGAACGTGAACCTTTTCGACAACGAGACCGGCTCCTTCTGGAGGGGCCCGGGCATGAACCCCAAAGAAGTTCAGACAGAGGTGTTTCAGCTTCCCGCGTGCTGCTCCACGGAAAAGGAAGGCAGCATCACCAACTCAGGCCGTCTGGCCCAGTGGAGATACAAAGCCATAGAACCCATCGGCCAGTCTAAGCCCGATTCGGAGATCATGAACGAACTCTACTTCAGGGTCAAGAGCCTCTATCAGGCGCAGGGAGGCAAGTTCCCCGCTCCTATTGTGAATCTTACGTGGAACTACGGAGAAAAAGACGCCAGCGGAAAGGTCAAGGAAGTCAATATCCACAACGTGGCCAAGGAGATCAACGGTTACTATCTCGAGGACGTGTACGACAAAAAGGCCACGCCGCCCAAACTTCTCGGCAAGAAGGGCGAACTCTGCGCCACCTTCGTCCATCTCCAGGACGACGGCAGCACATCCTGCGGGAACTGGATTTATTCCCAGAGCTACACGCAGAAAGAGGGAAAGGTCATCAACATGATGGCCAGGAGGGGAAAGAAGGACATCAACGGCCTGGGCCTCTTCCCCGAATGGGCGTGGTGCTGGCCGGTGAACCGGAGGATCGTCTATAACCGCGCTTCCGTCGACCTCCACGGAAAGCCGTGGGACCGCAAGCGGCCGGTCATCGCATGGAATGCGACCAAACCGGATCCTGTCACCAAGAAGCCGGGCGTGTGGGAAGGCGACGTGCCTGACGGGCCTGCGCCGCCCATGGCCGCGGAAGGCGGGAAGTACCCCTTCATCATGATGTCCGAGGGGAAAGGAGCCATTTTCGGCCCCGGCCTCGCGGACGGCCCATTCCCCGAGCATTATGAAGCACTCGAGTGCCCGCTCGAGGAAAACCTTATGTCAAAACAGCGGATCAATCCCACGATCAAGCTCTTTTACAGCAAAGAAAGCGGAGTGCCCGAGGACGTCTACTTCTCCTGCGACGTGCGGTATCCTTTTGTAGCGACTACCTACCGGGTGTCCGAGCACTGGCAGACCGGCGTCATGACGCGCCACGAACCCTGGCAGCTTGAAATGCAGCCGCAGATGTTCGTGGAACTCTCGGAGGAACTGGCAAGGGACAAGGGCATTGCGAACGGCGACAAGGTCGTCGTCACGTCGGGCCGCGGCGAGCTCTGGGCGGTCGCCGTCGTCTCGAACCGACTCAAGCCCTTCAAGGTGGGCGGCACCATGGTCCATCAGGTGGGGATGCCCTGGCACTTCGGCTGGCAGTACCCCGAGGACGGCAGCGGCGGCGAGAGCGCGAACCTGCTCACGCCGAATGTGGGTGATGCGAACACGATGATCCCCGAGACAAAGGCCTTTATGGTCGATGTCCGGAAGGCTTAGGGGGTGGACCATGGCGAATCCAGCGAACAACAGAAAGGCAATACTCGTTACCCCTGAGGCATGTATCGGGTGCCGGGGCTGCCAGACGGCGTGCAAGTCCTGGAACGAGCTCCCGGGCCAGAAAACGAAGAACAACGGCAGCATGCAGAACCCTCCGGACCTCAGCCCGGTCGCCTACAACATGATCCGCTACAGCGAAGTGCCGTCGGACAAGAATCCCGTGCGGTGGCTCTTCGTGAGCCGCAGGTGCATGCACTGCGACGACGCGGGATGCATGAAGGTCTGTCCGGCGCCGGGCGCGCTGTACAGGACAAAGGAGGGGGCGGTCGCCGTCGTCTCGAACCGACTCAAGCCCTTCAAGGTGGG
>JAWOJY010000006.1:0-16849 GCA_033854515.1 Nitrospirota bacterium | reverse complement strand
CGGCTGCCCGGTTGAATCTCGCTCTTTCAAAAATCGGCAACCTTACTGCCGACGGCAGGCCGATTCTCGGGCTCGATGCTAAAGAACTCTTGCGAATCACGCTCGATGCTTCGCCCGACAATCTCTTTATCCCGGCCCATGCCTGGACGCCCCACTTCTCCGTTTTCGGCGCGGCCTCGGGTTTTGATTCCCTGGAAGAGTGCTTCGAAGAACTTACTTCTCATATTTGTGCCATCGAGACAGGGCTCTCCTCGGACCCGGCCATGAACCGCAGGCTCTCCGCTCTCGACCGGATCACGCTTGTATCCAACTCCGACGCCCATTCGGCAGCAAAGATCGGCCGCGAGGCGAACATCTTCGATACAGACATATCCTATCCGGCCATGATGGACGCCATCAAGACACGAAAAGGCTTTCTCGGGACCATCGAGTTTTTCCCTGAAGAAGGGAAGTACCACTTCGACGGACACCGCGACTGTGGGGTGAGCCTCTCGCCCAAGGAGACGATCCATTACGATTACCTCTGTCCCGTCTGCAACAGGAAGGTGACCGTGGGCGTGATGCACCGCGTCGAGAAGCTTGCTGACCGGGAGGAGGGATTTCAGCTTGCTGGAGCGCCGCCCTACTATTCCATTATCCCGCTGCCGGAGATCATCGCGGAAGGTCTCAAGGTCGGCGTGAGCAGTAAGAAGGTGAACGCGCTCTTTTTCTCGCTGCTCGAAAAACTCGGAAACGAATTCAGGATACTCATGGATGCACCCCTCGACGACATAGAACGCGCCGGCACGCCGCTTCTTCGCCAGGCCATCTCGCGCATGCGCGCAGGGAACGTGCACATCGCTCCGGGATATGACGGGGAGTTCGGCAAGATCAGGATATTCGAGGACGTGGAGCGAAAAGAGATCAAGGGACAGATGAAGTTGTTGTGAAAGCCGTTAAAGTCCGGGAGATGGGAATTTCAATCCATCAAGGAGGGTGCGTGAACCGGGAAACCGCCTTTCTTTTGTCCAAGTGGTACCTCGACTGCGTGGCGGACAGTGGCGACGCCTTCATAGGCTATTCCGCGGTTTTGCGCTGGAAAGCGCTCACGATCCACTACTCGAGCATCCTGTTTCACTCCGGGCAATCGGGAACATCCGTGAAGACGTCCCTGAGGGCGTGCTCTCCTCCCCGCGTTGCGGGAAGAACCCTCCGGTGGGCCTTCCGTCCCCTCCGCGTCGATGGAATATGGGATCCCCGCGCAGAGCCCATCAAGCGGAGACTCCTCGAGTCGCGGGAGGGAGAAATTACGTGGTCGTGCGTGCAACCCTGCGCTGCTGCCGATATACGGATCGGGACGCGGACGCGTATCAGAGGTCGCGGATACGCCGAGTTCATCGAGATGTCCGTCCGGCCCTGGCAATTGCCCATCGACCGGCTCCGGTGGGGCAGATTTCTCTTCGATACCGGCTCAATCGTCTGGATAAACTGGAATGGCGAGACGCCGCTGACGCTTCTGTTCCGCAACGGCGAACAGATCGACAACTGCTCCATCTCGGATAAAGAGATCGTCATTGACGGAGGACGGACGATTCTCACCCTGGCGGAGAGCGCGGTGCTGCGGGAAGGGCCCCTCCTTTCCACGGCGCTCTCGAAGATTCCGGGCATTGAAAAGGCGGCTCCCCTGAGAATTCTGAAGACCCATGAATGCAAATGGCGCAGTCGCGGTGTGCTGCAACGGGGCGGCACGCCAATCGGCACGGGCTGGGCCATCCATGAACTGGTGAGGTTTGCATGAATACTCCGGTACGTTCGTCACGCATTGGGAAAACCCTGTACGGGTTTCTGTTCGTCGTCGTTGTGCCCGCGCTGCTTGTCCTGTGGGCGGAAATGACCGGGCCTTACGTGCATGCGCCGGTCCCGGGGTCCCTTCGGCTTGGAGTCATTACCGGTCTCACGGGCTTCGTCATAATGATTGCCGGCATGGCGGCCCTCATCATGTACGGCAATGGCCTCCCCATGAATCCGTATCCTCCCCGGTTCTATGTCAGCCGGGGCATCTACAGGCTCATATCCCATCCGATCTATGCGGGATTTTCGCTGCTCTCCATCGGGTCTGCCATAGCGCTTCGATCATCAAGCGGGCTCTGGCTTGTTTCGCCGCTCCTAATTCTGGGCTGCGCCTCCCTGGTCCAGGGATACGAGAAGCAAGATCTCATCCGGCGACTCGGCCCGGCTCTTCCGAAGCCGCTCATCAGCCTGCCTGCGAACGAGGCGAGGGTCCCCACGATAGCCGAACGGGTATCTGTCTACGTCCTTGTCCTCTTCCCGTGGCTGGTGCTCTATGAGGCGGTCAGCGCCCTCGGAATCCCTCCGGACGCGATACGGGCTTATTTCGCATTTGAAAAGCATCTGCCCGTGTACGAGTGGACCGAAATCGTATACGGAAGCACCTACCTTTTTGTCTTTCTGGCTCCGCTCGTCGCGCGCTCCGCCCGCAGTCTCAGAGAATTCTCGGTGGCCGGGCTCGCTGGCACGGGCCTCGTCACCCTCCTGTTTATCGCCGTTCCTTTTATCGCGCCGCCGCGTGAATTCACGCCGCAAGGCTTCCTCGGAAGTGTGTTGATGCAGGAGCGGTCGCTCGACACTGCCGCCGCGGCATTCCCCTCATTTCACGTGGTGTGGGCCTTCCTTGCCGCGCGCGTGTATGCGCAGGCGATGCCTTCATGGAGACTGCCGTGGCGGCTCTTTGCCGTGCTGATTTCCCTGAGCTGCATTACGACGGGCATGCATGCCATCGTGGATGTTATCGGCGGTCTTGTCGTCGTTGCGGCAGTATCACGAATCGACACACTGTGGGAAAGCGTGCGCCGCTTGACAGAGCGCATCGCCAATTCATGGAAGGAGTGGCGCATCGGGCCGGTTCGCATCATCAACCACGGCATGTACGGGGGCGCGGGTACGTTCATCGGACTATTGATCGTGTGTACTCTCCTTGGGCCTGATTATGTCGGCCCCGCTTCGATAGCCGCCTTCTCTGCGCTCATCATGGCGGCGCTCTGGGCCCAGTACATCGAGGGGTCGCCCAGCCTGCTCCGTCCCTACGGGTTTTACGGCGGAGTCCTCGGGGTCATTCTCGGCTCTCTGGCTGCCCCTCTTTTCGGCGCCAGTACCTGGTTGCTTCTCGGGGCATACAGCGTGGCAGGGCCGTGGGTTCAGGCCGCGGGAAGGCTGCGGTGCCTGGTGCAGGGTTGTTGTCACGGCAGTGAAGCGCCTCCAGTCCTGGGAATACGATACCTCCGCCCCCAGAGCCGCGTGTACCGCCTGGCCAATCTGGCCGGCGTGCCCGTCCATCCGACACCGCTCTATTCCATTATCTGGAATGTGTTCACCGGGATCATCGTGGCCCGCCTGTGGTCTCTTCACGTTTCCGTAACTCTTGTGGCTGGACTCTACCTGATTTTAAACGGGCTTGGCAGATTTGTCGAGGAATCCTACCGGGGGGAGCCCCAGACGCCGATCATCAGGGGACTCCGCCTCTATCAATGGATGGCGATCGTAAGCACGGCAGCCGGGGCGATTGTGACAACAGTCGATGCGTCCGTGGCCGTGCCGGCCCCGGCATTCAGCCTGATCTCCTTTGTCGCGGCCGCCGGATTCGGCCTGATCACGTGGTTCGCTCTCGGGGTGGATTTTCCGAAGTCGAACAGGCGATTTTCCAGGCTGGCCTAGAAATCCGGTGATTTCGGAGAGGTTTGCTGAGATTAAATTTTTCTCGAAAGTGCAAGACAATTTTACTATACGCGAAGAAAAAACGTCAGCTCGGGTGTATGGGCGTTTTATACGAACGTTGTCACAAAACAGTGAATCCCGCGACTTGCAATCCCCCGGCTCCGGCCGGGAGTTCGCGCCATAGGCCGCGGGAGGTCGCGTTATTAAAGGGAGCCTCCGGCTCCTGCCGGAGGGGGCTCCACTGAGGAAAACCGCGAGCATTTATGAGTTTGACCGAAGCCCACATACTCGACAATTTAAACGACTCCCAGAAGCGGGCAGTGACAGCCGCAGACGGTCCTCTGCTCGTCGTCGCCGGGCCGGGCACCGGGAAGACGCTGACCATCGTCCGCAGGATCGCCTGGCTCATCCATCACGGCGCGCGGCCCGAGAGCATGTTTGCCGTGACGTTCACGAACCGGGCGGCGCGGGAAATGAAGGAGCGGACTGGAGCGCTGCTCGGAAATGCCGCGTCAAAAATATTTATCGGCACATTTCATCTTCTGGGCCTCACGATAATCAGGGACGGCGGGGCCGACGGTTTCACGATCTTGAGCAGGGACGAGCAGATCGAGCTTTTGAAAACGCTCATGAAGTGCCCGGCCAGAAAAGCGCAGCAGGCGGCCGAGAGCATCTCGCGGATAAAGAATTTCCTGGACGATGAAGACGATGGCATCAAAGAAATCTTCGAAGCCTACCAATCCGCACTAAGGCAGAAGAACGCCTTCGATTTCGACGACCTCATCCGCGTTCCCGTCGAGATGCTCGCCCGCGCCGAGGTCGCGCGAAAATACCGGGACAGGTTCACACACATAATAGTCGACGAATATCAGGACATCAATTCAGCCCAGTACCGGCTGCTGAGACTTCTTGCCGGCGGCACGGGTAACCTGTGCGCTGTGGGAGACTCGGACCAGGCGATCTATTCCTTCAGGGGCGCGGACGTCGGGAATTTTCTGAACTTTGAAAAGGATTTCCCGGACGCGGGGAGAATAACCCTTTCGAAGAACTACCGGTCATCCTCTGTGATAATAAACGCCGCTGACAGCCTGATCAGGCACAATGCGAAGCGGATCGACAAGGAGCTTGTTCCCGTGTGCGACAGGGGAGCAACGATTGCGGTCATCGACCTTCCCGACGAGAGGGCCGAAGGGGAAATCATCATCCGCGAGATCGAGGAGCGCATGGGCGGCACGAGCCATTATCAAATGATGCAGAGGGCAGGGGGCGGAGAGCAGGGAAGCGGATCATGCCGCTTCTCGGATTTTGCAGTGATCTTCAGGACGAATGCCCAGGCAAAGGCGATCGAGGAAGCGTTTCTCGCGTCAGGAATCCCTTATCAAGTAATCGGCCGACGGCAGAGTATGCAGTCGAAGGAAATCGAAGAGACGCTTGCCTATCTCCGGTCTCTCATTCGCCCTGATGACATCGTGGGGTCGGGTCAGCCTGACCCGCGGGAAGCCAAGTTCCTCTCCGCAGCGGACTTCTTTGACCCCCGGGCCGATGCGGTAACGCTCATGACTCTCCACATGGCAAAGGGCCTGGAGTTCCCCGTTGTCTTCATCACCGGATGCGAGGGCGGACTGGTTCCGTGTACCATCATGAAAGACGGCGTCGACATGGAGGAAGAGCGGAGGCTGTTTTACGTGGGAATGACGCGGGCGAAGGAAGAGCTTTATCTTCTCCGGGCAAGGAACCGGTTCCTGTACGGCCAGAGACTGACTCAGTCGCCGTCGCCCTTCCTCAAAGAAATTCCCGATGAGTTCCTTAAGAGCACGGTCGTGCCCGACCGGATGAAAAAGCGGAAAGAGAAGGACAGCCAGTTGGGGCTGTTTTGATAATTGCCCCGAACCGGACAGACTGGAACCAAAACATTTCGGCCACGAAGACTCTAAGACACTAAGAAATTCTTTTTAAGATTTTGTTTTCCCTCCGCGTCTTCGTGTCTTTGTGGCGAGTTTTCCGTCCCTTTCTGCGAGCAGTGAAAGGAGGCAGGAGGACCGCTATGCCGACCAAAATAAGAATCATCATAAAAGATATCACGCTGGAGGGAGAGCTTTTTGATACGAAGTGCGCGCAGGCAATCGCCGGCGTGCTCCCCTTCGAAACAAAGCCGAACGAGTGGGGCGATGAGTTCTATTTCGAAATACCCGTCAAGTTGCCGCCCGACAGCACGGCGACGACGAAGATAAAGGCCGGCGGAATCGGCTACTGGCCTCCGGGGCGCGCGCTCGCCATATTCTTCGGCCCCACTCCGATGAGCACCGGTCCTGATCCCGTGCCCGCGAGCGAGGTGAACGTCGTGGGGAGGATCACAGGCGACGCATCTACCCTCAAAAAGGCGAAAGGGGCAGGCGAGATACGGATCGAGAAAGCGTAATCCTGGAAACGGCAGTTGGATGCGGATAAACACTGATAAGCGCGGATAAGACGGGACCAATGCGGTTCATGGAAGAATCACCGATTTGGTGATTCGAGCATTAACCTGATGTTTTTGACAATCCCTGTCAATCCGCGTCTAAATGCTCTTTCTGAATAGAGTACGTTGCGGGGCCAACATGCCGTCGCGTGAAGGAGCCATCGCGGTGTTCCGGTTCGATTTGTAGGCGGCATTTCTCCCCTTTACCTTCCCGGTACCGGTGTGCTAATATAGCATCCCGTGAGTTCATTGACACCTACAATCATTCCGCGTCCGGAACACAGCATTTCCCGCAAATGGATCAGCCCCAATGCACTGCGGGTGCTCTACCGGCTGAAGGAAAAGGGATACCTGGCATATCTCGTCGGCGGCGGCGTACGCGACCTCCTGCTCGGCCGCGAGCCCAAGGATTTCGACGTGGCAACGGACGCGACGCCCGGCGAGATCAAGAAAATATTCCGCAACTGCCGCCTCATCGGACGAAGGTTCCGCCTCGCCCATATTCATTTTCACGACGAGATCATCGAGGTTGCCACGTTCCGCTCCTCTACAGCAGACGAGGCGGAAGCGGCCGGTGCTGCCCCGGAGGTCGATCGGCTTCCTGCTCGGCCCATCGAACCCGGAACAACGGAAGCGCCTCTTCCGGCCGCAGCAGAGGGGCCGGCGGCGGCCGCCCCCGAAGGTCAGACGATTGAAGCGCCGTCAAGGCCTCGGCCCCCCCGCATGCTCAAGACCGAAGAGGGCATGATCCTTCGCGATAATGTGTTCGGCACGCCGGAGGAGGACGCGCTCCGGCGCGACTTCACCGTGAACGCGCTCTTTTACAACATCGCGGACTATTCCGTGATCGACTATGTGGGCGGGATGGAAGACCTCCGGCAAGGGCTCATTCGCATCATCGGCGATCCGGCGGTGAGGTTCATCGAAGATCCGGTGCGGATGGTGCGCGCCGTTCGCTTTGCCGCGATGCTCGGGTTCGAGATCGAAGAGAACACGTACCGGGCCCTCATCGAGCTCCGCGACCGGGTCGCGCTTGCGTCACCGGCCCGACTCTATGAGGAGGTCCTGAAGCTCTTCCTGCTCGGCGAGGGCGAGAAGACCTACCGCCTCCTCAGACAAACCGGCCTGTTTGGCGCGCTGTTTCCGCAGTTGAACGACTGGGTCGACACCGAGGCGGACGGCTTTCCGCACATATGGATCGGCAAAGCGCTCGAGTGGGCGGACACGTACGTACAGTCCGGAAGGCAGGTGGCGCCCCACGTTCTCTTCGCGCTCATGTTCGGCCAGTATATAGAGGAAAAGGCCGCCGCGATCAGGAAGACCGGCGTTCCGCCGTTCGAAGCATTAAACAAGGCGGCCGGTGAATTTTTCTCCGAACAGTCCCGGCGGGTATTGATATCCAAAAGGGTGAGCCTTCCGATGCGCGACATCTACTGGAACCAGCAGCGCTTCGAGCGGCGCGAAGGCAAGTACCCCCGCTATTTCCTGCGAAGGCCCGGGTTCGCCGACGCCTTCGAATACCTGAGATTTACCTCCGAGGTGACGGGAGAGAAGCGGGAGCTCCGGGCATGGTGGAAGGATTTCATTAAAAACCATCCTGCCGAACCGGCCCGCGCAAAGGAAGAACAAAAAGGCCGGAAGCCGAACCGCCGTGCAGGCAGGCGCAGGGGCGGAAGAAGGAAAGGAAAGCTTGAACAGCGAAATCCCGCAACAGGAAAGTCCGAAAAATAAACATTGAGACGCACGAGCAGCGTTGGCTGTGTAATGTCTATTTTAAGGGAAGAAGTCTCCGCAAGTTTGTGTCAATTCGCAGCAAAAAAGTTTCGCTTTTTTTCAGGAGTGCCATGTCCAGGCTCCCCCGTTTTTTCATTTCCCCCGAACAGGTCCATGGCTCGCGCATCGCTGTTACCGGCGACGACCTGCGGCACATCCGTACGGTTTTGAGAAAAAAACCGGGCGACGCGCTCGTCCTGTGCGACGGCATGGGCACGGAGTACACGGTGAAGATCGTCGAAGTCGGCCGCGCCGAAATCCTCACCGAGATCACGGACCGGGTGATACGGGAGATAAAACGACCGCTCGTTACGCTGGGGCAGGGGCTCCCCAAATTCGACAAGATGGACTGGATCGTCCAGAAGGCGACGGAGCTCGGGGTATCGCGCGTCGTTCCGCTCATAACCGAACGCACCGTTGTCAAGGTGAAGGATGAACGGGCCCGCACCGTCCGATGGCAGAAGATATGCCGCGAGGCGGCCATGCAGAGCGATCGTCCCGATATCCCCTCTGTCGGTCAAATTGTCTCTTTCAAAGATTTTCTCCGAACTCCGAACTCCGAACTCCCGACCCTCCTTCTCCTTCCCTGGGAAGAAGGCACGGAACCGATCAAAAATGTTCTCAGGCAAAATCCCGACGCAAAGAACGTCGTCGTCCTCATCGGTCCCGAAGGCGGGTTCTCCGCACGAGAGGCCGCAGCTGCCCGGGAGAAGGGCTTTCATGCAGTCAGCCTCGGTACGAACATTCTCCGCGCCGAGACGGCGGCTGTTGCGGTGCTGAGCATGATTTTGTACGAGTACCTCTGAGGACGAACAACCACATATCAAGGACCGCATACCGCAGAAATTCCAGGGGCCTATTGTCAGGGGACAAACGTTTGCCGACATTGACCTTTGGATTTGAATGTTGTCCTGGATTTGTGATTTGCAATTCAGGGTCTGTTCCTCCCCCGGTATTTTTCTTGACACCAAAAGTACAGAGATGTTAATATCAACCTCTACGGGAGGGCTCTTTCCGCATGAAGCTCGCAATCGGCTGTGACCACGGCGGCTGGGAACTCAAGGAAGAAATCCTCAAATTCCTCAAAGGTGTAGCGAACATAGAGGTAGTCGATTACGGCGCCGCAGGCCGTGATTCCGTGGATTACCCCGATTACGGTAAAAAAGTCTCCGAAGCCGTGGCGTCGGGCCGCACCGACCGCGGGATCCTCATCTGCGGCACGGGCATCGGCATGTCGATCGTGGCCAACCGCTATCCGAAGGTCCGCGCCGCGCTCTGTCATGATAATTTTACGGCGAAGATGAGCAGGCTGCACAACGATGCCAATGTGCTGGTCATGGGGGAGCGGGTCATCGGAAAAGGCGTGGCGCTGGAAATTGTGAAGACCTGGCTTGATACCGGGTTCGAAGGCGGCCGCCACCGGCAGCGGCTCGATAAGATACGTGAAATTGAACAATCGATAAAGGGATAAGAACATGTCAGAGCTGAGTGAGTTTGACCCCGAGGTGTACAACGCGATCAAAGGCGAGGAGGAGCGCGAACGGAGCAAAATCGTCCTTATTGCGTCTGAAAATTACGTGAGCCAGTCCGTGCTCGAAGCGCAGGGCTCGGTCATGACGAACAAATATGCCGAGGGGTATCCCGGTAAACGCTACTACGGGGGCTGCGAATTCGCAGACCAGGTGGAGACGCTTGCGATCGAACGGGCAAAGCAGCTCTTCGGCGCCGAGCACGTGAACGTGCAACCGCACTCGGGATCGCAGGCCAACATGGCCGTCTACTTCAGCGTGCTCCAGCCCGGGGACACCATCCTGGGCATGGCCCTCCCGCACGGCGGCCACCTCACCCACGGAGCGAGCGTGAGCTTCTCGGGCACGCTCTACAAGGCGTTCTCCTACGGTGTCGACAAGACCACGGAACTGCTCGACTACGACGAAGTGGAGCGGCTCGCCGTCGAGCACAAGCCCAAAATGATCGTGGCCGGCTACAGCGCGTATTCGCGGGTCCTCGACTTTCCGCGGTTCCGCAGGATCGCGGACAAGGCCGGCGCTTACCTCATGGCAGACGTCGCCCACATCGCGGGGCTCATCGCGGCGGGCGAACACCCGAGCCCGGTGCCGTACGCGGACTTTGTCACGACGACGACGCACAAGACCCTGCGCGGCCCGCGCGGCGGCATGATCATGTGCAAGGAAAAATTCGCCAAGGCGGTGGACAAGATCATCTTCCCCGGCATTCAGGGCGGCCCCCTGATGCACGTGATCGCGGCCAAGGCCGTGGCGTTCAAAGAAGCGCTTCAGCCCGAGTTCAAGGACTACCAGCGCCAGGTGGTGAGGAACGCCCGGGCGCTCGCCAAAGTGCTCGCGGCCGACGGCTTCCGCATCGTTTCCGGCGGCACGGACAACCATCTCATGCTCGTCGACCTCACGCCCAAGGGCATTACGGGCAGCGAGGCCGAGGAGGCGCTCGACGCTGCGGGCATCACCGTCAACAAGAACAGCATCCCCTACGACCAGAAGCCTCCGCGGGTCACGAGCGGCATCCGTCTGGGCACGCCGATCGTCACAACGCGCGGTATGCGCGAGCCGGAGATGAAGATCGTCGGCGATCTCATCTGCGAGGCCCTGGCGAACGGCAGGTCGCCGGAGAAGCTCGCCGCTATCCGGGAAAAGACCAAGTCTTTCTGCGGCAGGTTCCCCCTGTTTGCGATGGAAAAAGCGAATGTCTGAACAGAAACGGCCTTCCTGGGACGAGTATTTCATGGGAATCGCGCACCTGGTCAAGAAACGCGCCACATGCCTGAGACGCCAGGTGGGCGCGGTCATCGTCAAGGACAAGAACATTCTCGCCACGGGCTATAACGGCGCTCCCTCGGGGATCGAGCACTGCATCGTGCGCGGGTGTTTGCGCGAAAAAATGGGCGTGCCTTCCGGAGAGCGGCACGAGATCTGCCGGGGCCTTCACGCGGAGCAGAACGCGATCATCCAGGCGGCCAAGCACGGCACAAGCATCCAGGGCGCCACGCTCTACTGCACAAACCAGCCCTGCAGCATCTGCGCAAAAATGATCATCAATGCGGGCATATGGCAGATAATCTATGAAGACGGCTACCCCGACCAGCTCGCGGAGGACATGTTCAGGGAGTCGGGGATCATCGTAACGTCCTATGCGAAGAAGTGAACATCCAGGAAATTGCCGAATGCACCATGGAAAGAGCAAAGTGAAAAATGATGAAGTGATGGCCGAATTATCGGTGGCGATGTCTGACATTTTGCATTTTGATATGTGCGTTTTTCTTTAAGTTCTTCGGCATTCACTATGCGTTGCCCGTACTGTTCCAGCATGGATAATAAAGTGGTCGACTCCCGGATCGGCAAGGAAGGCGATTCCATCCGGCGAAGGCGGGAGTGCCTCAAGTGCGAAGGGCGGTTCACCACCTATGAGCGCGTTGAGGAAGTGCTGCCCTCGGTCATCAAGAAGGACGGCCGCCGCGAGCCCTACGATCGGATGAAGATACTGAACGGCCTCAAGAAGGCATGCGAGAAACGGCCGGTCAGCGTTGAGGCCCTTGAGAAGGCGGTGGACGAAATCGAAAAGTCCCTGCAGGAGCGGGGACTCAAGGAAATACCGAGTACGGTGATCGGCGAAGAGGTGATGGGCCATCTCCACGGCCTGGACGAGGTCGCCTACGTCCGCTTCGCCTCTGTCTACCGCTCGTTCAAGGACATCAACGAATTCATGAACGAGCTCAAGGACATCCTGAGCAGCAAGGAAGTGAAGGCGCTCAAGGAAGAGCGCAGTAGCCAGTTCCCGATGCCGGATACATGATGCCGCATTGCTGCGGCTTTTAGAACTCCGCTCTCCGAACTCCACACTCGCAACTTTTTTGTCCTTCATGTCCGATGTCGTCGACATAGCTGTCGGTATTTCCGTCAATAAGACGTTCCATTACCGCGTGCCGGAGGAACTGCAGGCCCCTCTTGTCACCGGCTCGCGCGTGCTCGTGCCCTTCGGGAGGAGGCGAGTGACAGGAACGGTCGTCGGCTTTCCGGCCGCGGCCGGGGTGTCCGGCGTGAAGTCCGTCATCGAGGTTCTCGACAATCCGGTCACGCCCGAACTCCTTGCCCTCGCGCGATGGATGTCCGATTACTACCTTTACCCTCTCGGTCAGACGATCGAGGCCATGGTCCCGAAGGCGCTGTCACGCTCCAGGCTGAAAAAGAAGAAAATCGTCCGTCTGCTGAATCAGCCCGCAGCCCTGCGAGGTACAAAGCAAACCGAACTCGTCCGGATGCTTTCCGAACAGGGCGAAGTCGAGCTCGACGGGCTGACGGGCTTTTCATTCTCGACGATCAACGCCCTGAAAAGCGCGGGAATCATCGAAGTTGTCGAGAGGGAACTTCCGCCTGCCGCGCCGGAGGATTTTATCCCCGTCGCTCCGCCTCTGCTCATGCCCGAACAGCGTGAGGCCGTACACCGCATCAACGAGGCGGTTGCCGGCGCACAGTTCGGCGTGTTCCTCCTTCACGGCGTGACCGGGAGCGGAAAAACCGAAGTCTATCTCCATGCTATTCAACAGCTCGCAGGCAGCGGCAAAGGGGCCGTCGTGCTCGTTCCTGAAATCGCGCTCACGCCTCAACTCCTCGGCAGGTTCAGAAAGCGCTTCGGGAGCCGCGTGGCCGTTCTGCACAGCGGGCTCACGGACCGGGAGCGGGCCGACGAGTACCGCAGGATCCAATCCGGCCGGGTCGACGTCGCCGTCGGAGCGCGTTCCGCGGTCTTTGCCCCGTTTGAAAAGATCGGGCTCATCGTGGTCGATGAGGAGCACGAAAATTCCTACAAGCAGGATGAAGGGCTCCGGTATCACGCGCGGGACGTGGCCGTGATGCGGGCGAAGTTCCAGAACGCCGTTGCCGTCCTGGGCTCGGCCACACCGTCCCTTGAAAGCTATTACAACGCGAAAAACGGAAAGTACCGGTATCTGCGGCTCGCGAACCGGGTGGACCACCGGCCCATGCCTGAAGTCTCGATTATCGACATGAAGACCCGGTCCCTGACAGGGCTGTACGCGCCGACGCTCATCGAGGCAGTGAAGCAAAGGCTCGAACGGAACGAGCAGACGCTCCTTCTTCTGAACCGCAGGGGATTTTCATCCGTCATCATCTGCCGCGAGTGCGGCGCGGCAATCAAGTGCCCGAGCTGCAGCGTGTCGCTCACCTATCACAAGTCGGAACAAAATCTCAAGTGTCACTACTGCGGTTTTATCACCCGGCCGCCGGCCGCGTGTCCGGCCTGCGCGGGCATCGACCTCAAACTGCTGGGCTCCGGCACGCAGAAGGTCGAGGAAGAGCTGCAGGCGCTCTTTCCCTCTGCTCGCATGAGGAGAATGGACAGTGACACGGTCAAAGGCAGAGATGCCTACGACCGTCTCCTTCAGCAGGTGGACCGGCGGGAGGTGGACATACTGCTCGGTACGCAGATGATCGCCAAGGGACACGACTTTCCGTCGGTGACGCTTGTCGGCGTGGTGGACGCCGATGTCGGGCTGAACCTGCCGGACTTCCGCTCGACTGAAAAAACGTTCCAGCTCATCACCCAAGCCGCGGGCAGGGCCGGGCGGGGCGACGCCGCCGGAGAAGTGATCATCCAGACAATGAACCCCAACCATTACTCCATCCTGCACAGCAGGACGCACGACTACGAAGGGTTCTACCACGAGGAGATGCAATACCGCAGCGAACTCGGCTATCCTCCCCTGGGCCGCGTCGTCAAGCTTGAAGTCAAGAGTCCGAAAGAGTCCCATGCCTTCGAGGCCGCGAACACGGCGCGGAACCGCATTCGGAGTTTGATCAGGGGAAAGGACCCGGCGCTGCTGGGACCCGCGCCCGCCCCGATTTCCCGGGTGCGGGGTCAGTATCGTTTTCAATTGCTCCTGCTCTCGCCGAAGCGGGAGGCAATCAGAACCCTTGCCGCCGAGGGAAGGAAAGCAGTGGAGGAGAAGTACGGCAGGAGGTGCAAGGTGATCGTGGACGTTGACCCGGTGAATCTGATGTAAATTACTCCTCCGTATTTTTTCAGCTCCGCCACTGGCCGGTTACATCCGGTTCCTTGTTCGCATCTGGCCCATCAAGTCAATGAGGCAAGCGTGGGGCCATCGGAGTGATGTGGTCCCTGATGACCGAGGTCTTCGAGTTCGGCATGGGACTGATTGCGGGAGATTCCTGGAGCAGGCTTCTTTATGCGTACAATATATTCGCCGGGTGGGGCCATATCTGTTCTGCCGATATGTTCAGAAAGGGTGATGCCGACCGGTACTAAACGGGAAATGCAACCCCGGACAAGCGGGCGCATTCTGAAAGATATTTTTCCTGGACAGCCGGGTCCGCTGCAGCGGGGTGAAAGCTCCGGGGTTGTTGATGATAGAAATATCTTCCCGAAACCAGGGCTTCCTTCTCCTGACTCACCGCCAGCCACACCTGTGTCCTCGCCCCTTCCTCGATGCTGACGGGCGCTCCCGGCCCTCCCATCTTCGTGGCCACCCAGCCGGGCTCCATTGCCTTGGATAGTACATCGGGCCATTTGCGGGCAACAGCAAAGGCAAGAATGACGTTATGCAGCTTCGAATCAGCGTAGGCGCCCGATTCCGACCATGGCCGGCTTCTCCACGTCAGGTCGTTTAAAGTAGCGTCGCCGCTTCGATGGAGACCCGAGCTCGTATAGACCAGGCGCTTCGGTCTCCTGATCAGGCAGGTCAGGATGTAGGGGGCCAAGGAGTTCACGGCAAAGACCTGCGGCAGGCCGTCCACGGTCCGGATGCCGTGGGGATCGTGATAGACGCCGGCGTTATGGATCACGGCATCGAACGGTCCCAGCTCGTTCACCTGGTCCGCAAGGGACTTGGTTTCCGTGATGCTGGCGAGATCGCCCGCAACTGCGGTCAATGCGCCCGGGACCTTGGAAAGCGCCTCGCCCGCCCGATGCTGATTGCGGCCATGCAGCACGACCTGGTGTCCCTGGCTGACCAGCAGCCGCGCCTCCATGAGGCCGAGACCGTCAGAAGAGCCTGTAATGAATATTCTTGCCATGGAGATTATCCCCGAGACCCGGCGTTTTCTTCGCCGTCTTCATTATTATAGCGCAGGCGGGGAGTGGTAGGTTGGGGGTCGAGCGGAGCGCAACCCAACGGCTTATGTCATCTTCCATCGCTTTCGTCACCTTTCTTGCGTGCCCGAGAAAGGTGACCCAAAGAAGGGCGCCCGGCGAAAATTCTATACGGCGTGTTCGGTCGTCCTCGGTACATTTCGGAAACTCGCCCTTCGGGCTTCGGACATCCGAAATGTTTAACCCTCGTCCTCGGTCGCACGCCTAAATTTTCGCATGGGGGTATCGAAAATCCGGTTCCTAACACCTACCCCCTGCGGCCCTGTTCACGGGATGTCGGGGCCGCGGGAACGTCAACGGCGTAAAAGCTTTTACCCTACTCCCGCGCGTCCCCCGGAGCGGCCCTAGGAAATTTTGGGGCACCCGTCTTGGCCTAAGGAAGCGTCCCTCCGGGCGACTGCGCACTGTCTGAGGCCGAAGGCCGAGTTTGCGCGGGCGAGCGAACGTGGCCTTAGACGGGTCAAAAATTTCGTACAGGACGCGAAGGGGATGTGCAAAAAAATTTCAAAGAACACACAGCAGAAAAACGGCTCCCAGAGCAAGCCGTCCACTCGATAAGGAGATGAGCCAAATAAAAAAGCCGCGCCTGCCATAGGTTTTTCCTTCGGCAGCTCGGCCATCTTCTCTAAAGACCCGCCGCTTTCCTGTCCTTCTCGTGAAGGGATCGGCTTTGTCGGGAATACATCTTCGAATGTATCTAGCAATTTGATACCACTTAATCTCTTCCCTGTCAAAGTCTATTTCTGACTGGAGATGTTCTGCGTTTCTTTATTGAGTGGAACCATGCTACGAATAAAGTAATACCCTGCGCCGCTACCGGTCAAGTATCGCGATGGTCGAGACACTCGCACTGACAAGAAACAATGCTACAGAGGGCGGAACAGCCAGCGCGGCCAGGCCGACCAGCAGCAGCGCACCCCCGCCGATCGCATGCAGTCGAGACCGGACATTCGGCACGAGCCACAGATACCAGCCCTGGGCAGCCACGAAGAGGATCGGCCCTCCGGCGAGCAACAGGCTGAGCGCAATCGAGGTGTGTCCCTGCGGGCGCGCGATCACTTCTTTATTCGCGACCGCCACGGCAATGAGTCCAGCAACCATTACCATTAGCGCGTTTACCGCGTGGCGGCTGGCGCGGATAGGGTCGCTCGTCTTCTCCAAATGACGAATGATGAGCCGGTGGGAACGCCCGAAGATGAGCGCCCACAGCGCGACTGTTCCCGCAAGCGCGAACGTGCCCGTTGCCAGCGTCATCAGCGTCATGGATGCAGCGGTAATCGCCGTGCCCGTGGTGAGCACTGTTTCCCCGAGAGCGATCAGAATGAACAGGCGGCAGCGTTCCAGCATATGACCGGCGTCGAACTCGACATTCTCGGACCGCAGCCGCCTACGCGGAACCGGATGCGCCAGCCACCTTCCGATCTGATCGATCCCTGCAGCCAGCGCCCACCACAGCAGGCGGGCTTCCACACTTACGGCAGCGCCCGCAATCCACAAGGGCGTCGTGGCGATCACCCAGAGAAGCGTCCGGAAGTAGTGGTCCCGGAGCACGGCATTGGTTGAATTGAGGAGCGTCCAGATAGTGCGGCCCACCTGGATCAGCAGCAGAGGAATGACGAAGGCCCGGCCGGAGAAGGTGAAGGCCCTGGTGACAGAAGCATTCATGAACAGGCCGAGCAGCATCACCGACAACATCAACCAGCGGGTCCGGGATTGATCGGCCCGGATGATGGTGGCCGACCAGCT
>JAWOJY010000005.1:0-8384 GCA_033854515.1 Nitrospirota bacterium | reverse complement strand
TTCTTCACGAGCTCGCTCCCCCTGTCCTTCATGTACAGGCTCATCCTGGGGTGCATAATGTCCCTCGCTAACAGCCGTGCCATATCGACACCTCCTTTCTACATGGAACGGAGCGGCATGCTGCTTCAGAATATGAAAAACAATCGCTCCTACTTTAAATATGGAACCGGTTGCGCCCGATGTCAAGGGGAACCCTTTTTCTCCGTCGAATGAAGTATTAGAAAGCAAATAACCGCATCCAAGTTCAGGCTGGAACAAAATGGAACGTACAACAAAGGTACTTGCAGGGCGGTGACCGCGTGACAGCACGTGCGTTGGCGTAAGTGCTGCGGGCATTGTGCAGGGTTTCAGAAAACCGCAAATGTACGGCATGCCGGCAGCGCAGCGCGAACGGGTTGCAAAAAAAGGTCTTCTCCTTTTTGAATAGGTAAGTAAACCTGCCAATCTTCCATACATCAGAGAAGATCGCGATCCTTTGTTTTTTGGGGCAGCTCATCGCTCGGCCGCCTCTGCATGCCCTTTTGCTTTATATTTTTCTATACGATTCTGCTGACCCTGCAGCTTATCGCCTTCGGCTCGTGCTGCTTTGAGATTTATGGTTGCCGATGCTGTGTGCCGGCATGCTCAACGGCGTCCATCGCGTCAGAGCTGCCCGGGCGTCGGGAAAACACGGACCTGTGAACGGCGATGCAGAAAAAAGAAAAGGATCTCGCACCTCCTCAACGATTCTTCTGTTTTATCTATAAAATATATTTGCTCGGTTCACGGAAATCCACCCACATGGATTGGAGATGATCTATAAAAGATAAAATACGAAGGCCGGCTCCAGGGTGGAGTGGATAATAGCCCGTCCGACGCGGAAAACCCGCGCGGCGCTTCACGCCGCTGCGCGTCGCCGAAAGTCCTCGAGGAGCTTCACCACGTCCGCGTCGGTGACCTGGGTAAAATCATAATAGTGGTTGCCGACAGCCATGAAATCCTCGGGGGTCGCCAGACAGACAAAGGCATCAACCATTCCCTCGATCTCCGCCGCGGTGCCGGGCGGGGCCACCGGGACGGCGACGACAAGCTTCCCGATATTTTCACGCTTCAGCGTCTCGACGGCCGCCTTCATCGTTGCCCCGGTTGCAATGCCGTCGTCGACGAGAATGACGGTCTTGCCGGTCAGGTTCGCGATCTTTTGTCCGCCGCGATACAGCTGTTGCCGCCGCACGATCTCATCTTTCTGCCGTGCGATCTCGGCACGAAGATATTCCTTCGTGACGCCGGCGTATGAAATAACGTCTTCATTGTAGACGACCGTCCCGGTTTCGGAAACAGCGCCGGCTGCAAGCTCGGGCTGCCAGGGATGGCCGATCTTCCTGACGATGAGAACGTCGAGATCGGCATTGAGGCGCCGCGCGATCTCGGCGCCCGTGACGACCCCGCCCCGCGGGAGCGCGAGGACGAGAAGGTCCTTCTGTCCGGCATACTCTACGAGTTTACCGGCAAGCCGTACTCCGCCCTCTTTTCTGTCTTCAAACATGTTCCGATCTCCGAGGGAACAAGAGGATCAAATCTCTATGATTATATTATATCAACTCTGGGGCCGGCGTACGTGATGCGGATATCGTGCGGATGTGATTGGGCTGTTCTTCTGAGTACTTTATGCGGCGTGGAGCGAGGGCAGATTTGTCGCAGTGTCACCGGCCGTTCCTGACGGTCCTGCGAATTCGCTCCAGGGCCTGCTCCAGACGGGCGTCCGGCACCGTGAGCGAGAGGCGGAAATATCCCTCCCCGTATTGTCCATACGCGGCGCCCGGAGTAACGAGCACCCTGGCCTCATCAACGAGCTTCGCGGCAAAGTCCATGGATGAAGAACCGTTCGGCACCGGGACCCAGAGATAAAACGTTCCTTCTCCGGGTTTGATGGCGATGCCCATCTCGGCGAAAGCGCGCATTGCCGTTTCCCTCCGCCGGCGGTAGATGGCGAGCATTTTTTCTATGTCGTGATCGCCCTGGTCCATTGCCGTAATGCCTGCCAGCTGGATGGCGTTGAACACCCCCGAAGCCACGTTCTCGTTGAATTTGCACAGGGCCTGGATGATCTTTTCGCCTCCCACGGCCATGCCGATGCGCCATCCGGTCATGTTGTACGCCTTGCTCAGGGAGTTGAGTTCCAGGGCGATGTCCCGGGCGCCGGGGACTTGAAGCAGGCTCCGATGCCTGCTCTTTTCGAATACAATCTCGCTGTATGGATTGTCGTTGAGCAGGAGAATCTTCCGCTCTCTGGCCCAGGAGACGAGCCGGTCATAGAACCCCTGGTCAGCGCATGCGCCTGTGGGATTGTTCGGATAATTCAGAAAAAAAGCCTTCGCCTTTTCACAGACCGGGTCCGGTATCTCGTCAAGGTCCGGCAGGAAACGGTTTTGTTCCCTCAGGGGAACTTCATAGGGTTCTCCGCCCGCCATCAGGATGTTTGCCTTGTAGGCCGGGTACCCCGGGTTCGTTACGAGGACGACATCACCGGGATTGACGAGGGCCATGACGAAGTGATGAATGCCCTCCTTCAGGCCGCTCAGGGCCAGTACCTCCGCCGCCGGATTGAGGGTGACCCCGTACTTCCTCTCGTACCAGCGCGCGACCGCCTTCCGGAAGATCAGCATGCCTTTGTGCTCGTCCGTCGGATACTGATGATTGGCGGGATCGAGGGCCGCGTCCCGGAGCGTTTCAACGATGTACGCGGGCGTCGGCTCTACGGGGTCTCCGATGGCAAGGGAGATGAGGTCCACCCCCTTTGCTTCAGCCTGCCTGATCTTGTCCCTGAGCTGCATGAACAGGTAGGCAGGAAGATTTTTCAGCCGGTCGGCAAGGATGTCCATGCGGTGTTTCTGATCCTTTCGAAAATGTCGATCTGAGCAGAGGCCTCGTTACATAATTCTACAGACCAACATCTTGAATTGTGAATCTAGTTTTCAGTAAATTCCAAAAACAAAACCATTTACCGCCAAGGCGCTGAGAGCGCGAAGGAAATCTAATTCAAATCTTGCATTTTTTCTTTGCGTCCCTCGTTTATGGCCGCGCTTTCGCAAGAGCAGGCTACGTCTTCGCGGTTCAATGGTGTTGCTCTTTTTTAGAGGTGAAGCCTCGTTAACCCTGCGCCCAGGCCCGGATGGCGCGTCCCAGCCGGTGGATGCTTTTCTCCGGGACTACGGGATACACGCAGATCTCGAGGATCGAAGCCTCTTTGGGCCCTCCCTGCCCGTGCGGCGTGTCGCCCTGCCCGCGAAAGGGCTCCAGCCGGGAGCAGTCGGACATGTCCGTATTCTTGGTGTCGAAGCCGTGCGAAAGCAGGTAGGCGCGCAGCTCGTTTCGCTGCGACGGCGCCACGGTCAGGGGATAGTATACGTAGATATGATCGCCCGTCGTGGAGGACGGCACGCCGATCTTCGTGATGCCGCGGAGACCCTCGGTGAGGAGGCGGGCGTTGCGCCGGGCGCCTTCATTAAAGGCGTCGATCCGGTCGAGCTGAATAAGGCCGATGGCGGCCTGCAGGTTTGCCAGCCTGTAGATCCGGGGGTTCGACGCGGCGAAGGTGCCGAGCAGTTCATCGCCGACCTCCGAGTCCATGAGCGGTTGGCCCAGGAGCAGCTTCATGCGCAATGCGGGGTACACCGTGACGCCGAAGACCCGTGGACGGGTCAGAAGCCACAGGAGCCAGATGAAGGCCGCTTTCTTCAGGACCTTTCCGCGCGCCGGCATGGGGGCCTTCGCAAGGACCTCGCGGGCGCGCTTCGCGATCTCTTCATCGGACGTGGCGATCGCGCCGCCGCCGAAGCAGGGCATGTTCTTTCCCTCGGCAAAGCTGTAGATCCCGATATCGCCGAAGGTCCCCACGGAGCGGCCTCCCACGCGCACGCCCAGAGCGTGGGCGCAGTCTTCCATGAGACGGAGATTCCGCTTCTTCGCCAGCTCGGCGATCTCCCGGATCTTGCACGGCTGCCCGAAGAGATGGGTCGCCAGGACCGCGCCGGTCCGTTCAGTGATTACGGCCTCGATGTGCTCGGGCCCGGAGTTGAAGGTCACCGGGTCCACGCCGCAGAAGACGGGCTTGTAGCCCAGCAGTTTCGCCACCATGGGCATGACGGGAAAGGTGAAGGCCGGAAAGATGATCTCTTTTCCTTTTTCGAGACCCAGCGATTCGAGGGCCAGCTGGAACGCGGACCTGCCCGAGGCGGCCCCGAATACATAGGGCGCGCCGAGCCATGCGCTCATTTTTCCGGAAAAGGCATCCAGTGCCGGGCCTTCCTGCACGGTATTGCTCAGGGCGCAGCCGAGCAGGGTGCGGAGCGAACCCGGCGGGAGGTTCACACATCGTCGAGGGATACTGCCGATAATCGCCATGCTTCTCTTTCTCCTTTTCAAATCAGAATATCTTTCGGATGCCGAGCAGGCTCCAGAAAATGTTCGGGTTATGCAGGTAAAACAGACCGTACCGCCGCAGATGGCGCAGGGCGAAGCGCGGCCGGAACAGGTAGCGCTTGTAGAAACGGGACCGCAACTGCATAAGTTCATCGGGCGACACCGCTGCCAGGGACAGCTGCGGACGGGCGTAATGGTAAAGCTGCTTTGAAACGGACTCGGCCAGCCGGTCTTTATACAGGTCCCAGGCCTGTGAGCCCGGATAGGGTGTGTAAAAATGGACCTGGATGCTGTCGGAATTGAGCTCCAGGGCCAGGTTGATGGTCTGCTCGATCTCTTCCCGTGTCTCCGTCGGGTTGCCGATGACGTAATACGCGTTCGTGCCGATGCCCAGATCCCGGGTCCAGCCAAAGATCTGCCGGCAGAGCTCGATCCAGGGACGGTCAACGCCCTGTTTATGCATGGCCTTGATGATCCGCTCGCTACCCGATTCCACGCCGAGGCCCAGCATGACACAGCCCGCTTTTTTCATCAGTACCAGCAGATCGTAGTTCAACTCGTCCACCCGTACGCGGGCCATCCACGGCATGGTGGACTTACGGCTGATCAGTTCCTCACAGAGGGACTGCATGAATTTTCGATGGGCGGAAAAGCTGTCGTCCTGAAAGGAGCAGATATTGACGCCCTGCCTCGCCAGGTGTTCCATTTCGTCCGCCACGCTGGCCGCCGATCTGCTGCGCAGGCGTTTCCCCGTACTGACCCGCATAACCTCGCTGCAGAACATGCAGCCGTGCGGGCAGCCCCTCGTAGCAATGAGGTAGCCCCAGACAACCCGTTTGGGCACTTGGACCGGGAAGATGGATTGGTAAGCCGTCAGCTCATCTTGGGTGTACGACGGGAAAGACAGTTGGTCCGGTTCTTCGACCATGAACCGCTTGCCTTCGTCGAACAGCTGCCGGTAATGCGCCCTCCAATCCGCTGAAGCCTGTCCGTCGCAACACACGCGGCGGAAAAGCTCAAAGAACTCCAGTTCCGGTTCGCCGAGCAGGATAGCATCATAGTTGGCCGTGAGTTCCCTATCCCGGTCGCGATGATGATAAAAGCCTTGGCCGATTCCGACTACGAGGGGGGGCGTCTTTCCGGCCCGTAATCTCATTACATATTGGTCGGACACATCGATGTCGAAACTCGATGCTGATACAACGACCATGTCGGGCTGAAAAGAAACCGTATAATCAAGAAGCTCCGACACGCTCATCGGATGTATCCAGCAGTCCAGCAGATGGACCCTCATGCCCTGATCCCGGTCCAACCCGGCCTGAAGACATTTGAGGGCATAAGGCGGGTCAAAGAACTGCGGGTGTTCCACATCCTTGTCGACGGAGGAACTTACCCGTACCAGCAGAACGGATTTTACCTTCACGGTACGAGCTCCTTTTCAATGGAAGTATTCATTAACGGGGACTCACCGATATCCGGATGGTCCCTCCAGGTCCTCAGGCCGAAAAATCTCCGAAACATCCAAGTGAGTGCACCCAGGATAATGTGCAGCCAGAAATCGATGAAGCGGTTCACGACGGTCACCGATGCAGCCAGGGGTGAGGCAACGCCAACCAGCCGCAGACAGCCGAACATGCTGAGTTCCACTGCGCCGGCGCCGGACGGAGTAAGTGGAAACGCCGTGATGATTATGGGGATCATCGTCAGAAACACAGCCTGTCCCGCGTCCAGAGTTATATGGAAGGCCTTAGCGAGCAGGAACATCCAAAGGGTTTCCATGGTCCAGATGACGATCGTCAGGAATATAAGTGAAAAGATTTCTTTCGGGTCCGGCAACATGCCCGTATGAAACGCGCCAATCCGCTGGCGTATGGCATCGGGCATCCATGACGGCACAGCATGCCGCAGTACGATAAATACCACAATAACGGCGGTCGTGGCAAGGGCGATCACGAAAGCGATCACCAGTGCCCAGGCAACGGGCTTGGGAAAGGCCGACGAAAAAAGGGACCACGAAGCGGCCGCGGCGAGGATCAGAACCATCCATGCGTCCACCATGCGCAAAAAAACGATCGAGCCCAGCGCGGCGGAGCGGCGGACTCCGCAATTGATCCGGGCAAGGTGCGACGCATATACGTCGCCCAGCTTCGCCGGGACTATGTTGTCGATGAAATTGTAAAAGAAAACCAGCAGCCCGAACCGGGCCTTGCCGCAGCGCTTCTGCACATGGCTCAGGCTCTTCCTCCAGCGGATCCCGCGCACCGGGTACGTACCGTAGTGCATGAGGGCGGCAAGAAACAGGATGATTTTGTCGCTGGCAACCAGTTCGTGCCAGACCTGTCCGAGATCAACATACGATACCAAGAGGGCAAGGAGAACTGCCGTGATCACGATGCTGGCAAGGGTGTGCCATCCCCAGAGTTTTGGGCTTCCCCCCTCGCCGGGGGTGTTGTTTTGAAGGTCTTCTGCCGCTGTCGGATTGTGCATAGTCAGTTACGAGAAACAATGGTTCATCTTGAGAAACAGCGTTGCTCGACTATCTAAGATCGTCATTCCCGCGGAGCTTCTGAGCGGGAATCCAGGTTTTTTTGTGTTTTCCGGATCCCCGAATAAAACATTCGGCTTAACCGGTCTCCGGCAGTCACCTGCTCCTGTCCAGAGCCGGCGTCAGGGTACTGAAGACTTGCTCAGGCGTTATGACCTGAAGGCAGACATTGTCGGTGCACGCCGTCTTGCGGTGGTTCGATGCGGAAACGCAGGGCGAACACGCCAGCCCGGCATAGATTGGCGTGACATTGCCGAGCGGACAGTAGAGCTTCGGCGTTTCGGGCCCGAAAAACACGAACGTGGGCATGTCGGTCACCGAGGCGAAATGCGGCGGCCCGGAATCGTTGCTGAGCATGAAGGCACTGACCGAATAAAGGGCCGGCAGGTCCATCAGGGCTGTGTGGCCGGCAAAATTAATGCATCGTTCCGAGCGAATTGCCGCGGGGATGGATGCCAGCCAGTCCCGTTCGCTCGGTCCCCCGGTAAGCAGGATGAAAACATCGGGGTACTTCTCCAGGATCATACCCGCAAGACGAACATAGTGCTCCTGCGGCCAGCGTCGGATGGGCAGCAGCTCCGAAGCATTAGCGTTGAATAAGATGATCCGGTGTCGCGACTCGTTGTAGGATGGAACGACTTCCCTGATCTTCGAGAGCATCGCGGCACGCGCCGGATCGCTGACCACGACCTTGCGCAATGACATTTCATCGTCCGATACTGGCATTTTTGAGAAGGGGAACTCCGCCTTGTCGCTCATCAGCGCGTTGGCGAGGGCGATGAAATTCTTCGTCATATGAAGGTGGGGGTTGTAAGACACCTTATGGGTCAGAAAATCGCCGCGATAGAGACCTTCATTATGGAAGGCATGGAAGCCGACCGTGCGCGCGGCCCCGGAAAACGCGGTCAGGAGCGCGGTAAAACGGGAGAACAACTCCATGTCGAAGACGGCATCGATCCGTCTTTGCCTTGCCCAGAAGGGGAACCGGAACGCATCCCTGATGAGCGGAAACAAGCCGCTGTCGTCAAGGGTAAAGATGTTTTCCGGGGGGACCGTGCCGAGAAGCTTCAGGCTTGGGCTGTTCTTCCTGAAAATGGCGAAAAAGATGTTCACACCGGGATTGCGCTTCAATTTCTGCATTGCTGGATCAGCGAGAATGGTGCTTCCCATTTCTGAAAGTTCGATCAGCAGGATGCTGCGCGGTCCGGACAAGGCTTTCCTGCGGATAAGAGGCGCAAAAAGCCTCTTCAGCACGGTCACCGCGAAGCAAAGCGGCACGCCGACATAGTAATCCACTTTCCGCATCGTATCGACTTTCATAATCTATAGTACTCCGCGTATCTTCCAAAAACTGCGCTTGCGGCTGCTGCGAATCAGCCATCCGTGTCGTATGCCGGATTCAGGGGATCAGGGGTTCCATTTTTCAAAAAAATTGTCC
>JAWOJY010000004.1:0-7705 GCA_033854515.1 Nitrospirota bacterium | reverse complement strand
TGGCCGGTTTCCCGGCGTCTTACTTCTGCATCAAAGCGTTCTCGGAGACCGATCTTACCGAGGATTTGAAGAAAGTAGAAGTTCCGACCTTGTTCCTGCACGGCGACGACGATCAGATCGTGCCGATCGCTGACTCGGCGATGCTCGCAGTCAAGCTCGTCAAGAACGGGACGCTGAAGGTCTACAAGGGCGCGCCGCACGGCATGTGCACGACCCATAAAGACCTGATCAACGCGGACCTGCTCGCGTTCATCAAGGCGGAAAAGCTGGAAAAGGCCGCATGAACAAGGAGACCGGCGCCGGAGAAGGCGCCGGTCATTTAGTTGTAAGGGACCTGAATTGCTTAGAGGGGGAGAAGAGGGCTATTGGGCATGGGTCATGAACTGCTCGAACGATGGCCAGGGTGCTAAAACTGCTCGCCGATTGGGGCAGCTTGAGGTCTCCGGAAAACTATGTGGGATATGAGCGCACCGAGAATTTTGAGTCTCCCGGTGTTAGAGTACGAGTAGCCGTCGCGTCAACGCTGCCCCCGAGCGGTTGAGGCTCAAAATGACGCCCGCAATGGGAGCAAATGCTTGGACTGAAGTGGGTCTTGAGCATGTGGAAGTCGCGCCAACTTGGGTGAGGAGCTCTATGATAGTGAGCCTACCCCAATTTTGGTGGAAACCCCGGATAGTTGTAGTGGATCAGCCGCAGATCTACAGCACAGAAATTGAGAAGTATCAGTTGAAACAGACGACGCGTTTTTTTTCATTCTGTAATCCGAAAGAATCACAAGCTTTATAGGTTATTTATTTCACTTTGAATTATTTGATGCAGTTGAAATTGTTATAAGTTTTTTAGGATACCCCGCAGCTTGCAGATTTTAGTATTTGCGATCATTCCATTTCTTTACTTAGGCCATTCAAAACCAACTAATTTTTCACTTAAACTCCATAGTCTTTCTGCCATTGAAGGATCGATTGCCCATTTGCGAACGCCATTTGTTTGAGGGCTATCATCATCTACAATCGGAGAAATGTCGCAATCAGCGCAGTATACGCCTCCCTTGTCATTGAGTTGCGGACTCGTAGCACACCAGATTGTTGTTGCGGTACCTTGTGAAACCGATTTCACAAACGAGGGGACGTGCTTAGGATCCGCAGGTCTTGCACTAGCGGCAGTGGCTTTCTCTTCATCAGACATGAATCGGCTTAAGTCAGTTGAGAGAATTCGCCCGGGATGAACTGCAAAGGCTCTAACGCCAAACTTTTCCCCGACTTTATCTAAGTGAACTGCAAAAAGTGAATTCGCTGTTTTTGATTGTCCATAGGCGGTCCATTTTTCATATGGATGATCGTGGAAGTTTGGATCATCAAATATGATGCCACTGAACCTGTGCCCAAGCGAAGACAAGCTGATAACTCGCGCTTTTGACTCACGAAGCTCATCCCAAAGTCTCGCCGTCAATTGAAAGTGCCCGAGATGGTTGGTCGCAAACTGCATCTCATATCCTAGGCTATTTCGTAAAAGTGGAGTTGCCATAATTCCAGCATTATTAATAAGTAGATCACACGTCTTGAACGATTGACGATATTGCTTTACGAAATTATCGACAGACGATGGCTCCGATAAGTCAAGCTCAATGATTTCAACATTTTTTATGTTCGCAAGAGACTGTTTTGCTTTATTCATATCGCGTGCGGCGACAATAATCGAGGTCCCGGCGCTAGACAAAACCTTTGTCGTTTCCAGTCCAATTCCGGAGTGTCCGCCGGTTATGATTACCGTTTTTCCGCTCATATTAATCCCTGAAATAACCTCCGTTGCAGTGGATTTTTCATTGAAACCAGAATTAATTGGCTTTTGCATAGTATTCATTATTGTCTCCTTTTTTATAATGTTTAATTTAAGTATCTAACTTTATGATTGTCTCGCAGGAATATTGAAATCGGGCTGTTCGCGAAGATGCGTGATACTTCTTGCATCTGCTCTATCTGTCTTCCGCGAAAAATATTTCTTCGCTCTCTTTTTCTTAATTGTATCTCAACTTATTTAATCTTCGAATAATATCATAGCATTATAAATCGTGATGATGTGTAAATCATGACGATGTGTGAGTATGAGTGAGTTTGATACTTTGAGCGAATTGACATCTATTAATATCATGTTAGTTTTTTTCTAGAAGACTTTTCCCGAAGCGGATAATACACAAAAATCGCAAATCTGTGAGAATTCAAAGACGGTTTGCCCTGCGTGCGTCTAAATAAGAAAAAGGAGGTATTGGTCATGAAGAGTAAAAACAAGCTGGCGATTGTGATAATTGTGGCTTTGCTCGCTGTCTTGGGCGGCATGGTCCTTGCCGGGCAGGACAAGTACGCGCTGAAAGCGCCGAACGGAATGATCGCGTTCTCTGAATTCAGGGGCTATGAATCATGGGAGGATGTCGCCGTGAGTCGGACCGATGAGGGGATAAAGGTTATCTCGGCGAATTCCGTGATGATAAAGGCGTATAAGGAAGGCATTCCCGGCAATGGCAAGCCTTTTCCAGATGGCGCGATGATTGCGAAGATCGAGTGGTACAAAAAAACGAATCCTGTGTCACCCTATTCAGTGGAGGTGCCGGACAAGTTAAGACGGGTCGGGTTCATCATGAAGGATTCCAAGAGATTCCGGGAGACGAACGGATGGGGATATACTCAGTTTAATTATGATGCAGCGTCTGATGCGTTTACGCCCGATCCCGCCGCCAACTCATTCGGAAAGGACGTATGTCACCCGTGCCATATGATTGTAAAGGCACAAGACTATATTTTTACGGCTTACCCCCGAAGGTAGGAGAGATCATATGACAGATATGAGAAAAGAAAGCGATAGCCTCGGTGTGGTTGAAGTGCCTGCAGACAAACTATGGGGTGCTCAAACCCAGCGCTCGCTTGATCATTTTAGTATCGGCACGGATTTAATTCCCCGCGAGATGATCACCGCCTACGCGACCCTGAAGAAAGGGGCTGCCACCGCGAACCACGCCGGAAAGAGGCTGGACGATAAGCGTTATAATTTAATCCTTCAGGCTTGCGACGAAATCCTCAACGGCAAACATCATGATATGTTTCCCTTGCATGTGTGGATGACGGGTAGCGGCACGCAGTTCAACATGAATGTCAACGAAGTGATATCTAACCGTTGCTGCCAACTTGCAGGCACGCCACTTGGAAGCAAGACGCCGGTTCACCCCAACGATCACGTCAATATGTCGCAGTCTTCCAATGATTCCTTTCCTACCGCGATGAACATGGCAGCGGCAGTCAACACGAAAAAGAGGCTGATCCCGACGGTCGAGGCCCTGCGCGATGAGATCGCGGCGAAGGCCGAGCAGTGGAAGGACATCGTCAAGATCGGTCGCACACATATGCAGGACGCCACGCCGATTACGCTGGGCCAGGAATGGTCTGGTTACGCGGGAATGCTTAACGACAATCTCGAGCGTCTCGAGGATTCGCTGAAGGGTGTGTACCGCCTCGCCCTCGGCGGTACCGCCGTAGGAACCGGCATTAATGCCGCGCTGGGATTCGGCGAGACTGCAGCTGCCGAAATTACGAGGCTTACGGGCCTGCCCTTCGTTAGCGCCCCGAACAAGTTCGCCGTGCAGGGTGCTCACGATGCTCTGGTTCAGCTCTCCGGCACACTGCGCACTCTCGCAGTCTCGCTCTACAAGATCGCGAATGACACCCGGCTGATGTCGTGCGGGCCGCGTGCCGGCTTCGCCGAGTTGGTGATCCCGGCGAATGAACCCGGCTCGTCGATCATGCCGGGCAAGGTCAACCCCACGCAGGCGGAGGCGCTGGCAATGATTGCCGTGCAAGTTATGGCGAATGACGTGGCAGCGGGTTTCGGGGGCGCCGGGGGCTACCTGGAAATGAACGTGTACAAGCCTCTGATCATCTTCAATATCACTCACTCCATCACGATTATGAGCGACGGGTGCACCAACTTCCGCAAATTCCTGATCGAAGGTACGAAGCCGAATCTGAAGAAAATCAAGGAATACGTGGACCGTTCCTTGATGCTGGTGACTGCGCTTTCTCCGGTTATCGGCTATGATAAAGCCTCGAAGATTGCGCATTACGCGCTGGACAACGACCTCACGCTCAAGGAAGCCGCACTGAAGCTGGGATTTGTAACGGAAGATGAGTTTGACCGTGTTGTCGATCCGGCAAAGATGGTCCATCCGTATGTTGCAAAAGCCGCTTGAGGGAAAGCTCAGCCTCTGGCTCAATGTACGAACGACAGAAATGTAGAATTATGAAGAGGAGGAAAAAATGAAGACCGACAAGCATGGAATCGAATTACTTCAGGACCCATCACTCAACAAGTCAACCGCGTTTACAGAAGCCGAAAAGCAGGCACTCGGGATCGTCGGCCTCGTACCTGACGTAACCGAGACCGAGGATCTGCAGTTGAGCCGTGTCATCATGCAACTTGGCCACAAGAACACGGATCTCGATCGCTACATTTATCTCGTCAATCTGCTCGATCACAACGAAACACTCTTCTATCGCACCATTATGTCGGACCCTGCCCGCTTTCTCCCGATCGTGTACGACCCTACCATCGGCGAGGCCTGCCTGAAGTTCGGGCACATCTATCGCCAGCCTCGCGGCATGTATCTCTCGATCACCCGGCGCGGCAAGGTGAAAGAGATCTTGAAAAACTGGCCGCAGAAGGACGTACGGTTCATCTGCATCACCGATGGCGGCCGCATCCTCGGACTCGGCGATCTTGGAGCGAACGGGATGGGAATACCCATCGGCAAGCTACAACTGTACACCGCCTGCGCCGGGGTGCCGCCGCAATACCTCATGCCCATGTATCTCGACGCTGGCACCAACAACGAGCAGTACCTGCACGATCCCCTGTATCTGGGTCTGCGCAAGACGCGCCCGTCAACTGAGGAGCTCTATTCCTTTGTTGACGAATTCGTTGAAGCCGTACAAGATGTTTTTCCGAAGTGCTGCATCCACTTCGAGGATTGGACTGGTGTGGACGCAGTCCACCTGCTTCAGCGGTACCGCGACAAATACTGCACTTATAACGACGACGTACAGGGAACCGCGGGGATCGTGCTTGCAGGCATGATCAATGCCGCAAAAATCAAAAGCACCAAGCTGAGCGACGAGAAATATCTGTTTCTCGGCGCGGGCTCGGCCGGTATCGGGCTGGCCGACCTCTTGTGCTTGGCGATGGTTAAGGAAGGGCTGTCACTCGAACAGGCTCGGTCGAAGGTCTACATGTTCGACATCAATGGCCTGCTGGAGACGACTCGCAGGGATCTCGTGGACTTCCAGAAGCCTTATGCTCACAAGCACGCGCCGACCCGTGATTTCGTAGCTGCTATCGAGAGCATCAAGCCGACTACGATCATCGGGGTCAGCACCGTCGGCGGCGCCTTCACGCAGAAAGTCATCGAGGCCATGTCACGCATCAATGAACGCCCTGTGGTCCTCGCCCTCTCGAACCCGACTGATAAAGCTGAATGCACACCCGAGCAAGCCTACACCTGGTCAAAGGGCAAGGCGATCTATGCAGCCGGCGTGCAGTTTCAACCGGTTCATCTCAACGGTCAGACATTCTTGCCAGGGCAGGCAAACAACTTCTACATCTTCCCGGCAATCGGGATGGCGGTCTTTGCGACTCAGGCGTCCAGGATCACCGATGAGATGTTCATCGAGGCCGCGCGTGCTGTTGCGGATCAAGTTCCGTCAGAATTGCTGAACCAAGGCCTGCTATACCCGCTGCAGTCTAACATTCTAGAGACCGAGATCCAGACCGCTGCACGGGTGGCAAAGCTGGTCTTCGATTCGGGCCTCGCCCGCGTCAGTCGTCCGGCAGATATGGTGGCGTTTATTCGTCATCATGTCTACAAGCCCGAGTACAAGCTCGAAGCAGCGCCATTGAGCGCAGCGGCCTGAGAAACAACCGGTACGAAAAATGTTGAAAGAAGTCGTTTTAACGCAGGTTGCGTTACGTCGCGCCTTGGACCAATTCGTCCGTGAAGTCGAGATCTGACAGGTGAATGCAATTTGCGAGAAAGGAGCATCAAATGACTGCGCAAAACACGATCATGAAAGTCGGATTCATCGGACTCGGACATATGGGATCGGGCATGGCGGCAAACCTGCTCCGGACCGGTCACGAAGTCACTGTTTACAACCGCACGCCCAGCAGGGCTCAAGCACTGGTCGATCAGGGTGCGCATCGGGCCGTTCAGTTGGCAGACGCTTGCCGGGGGGATGCGATCATCACAATGTTGGCGGACGATAGCGCCGTCGAAGGTGTTGTGTTCGCTGAGGGCGGCGTGCTCCAGAGCTTGAGCAAGCGGGCTATCCACATCTCCATGAGCACGATCAGTGTCGCCTTGTCTGAAAGGATTGCCGCAGCACACGCGAGCGCCAGTCAGCGTTTCGTCGCTGCGCCTGTTTTCGGACGGCCGGATGTGGCTGCTGCGGGCAAGCTGTTCATCGTCGCCGCCGGCGCGGCCGATGTCGTCCAAGCGTGCATGCCTCTCTTCGAAGCGATGGGACAGAAGACTATTCGCATCAGCGATCTACCGCAGGCGGCGAATCTCGTGAAGCTCTCCGGGAATTTCCTGATCGCCTCGGTGCTGGAGGCGCTGGGCGAGGCCATGGCGCTCGTCGCGAAGGCCGGCATCGATCGGCATCGTTACTTCGACCTGCTGACCTCCACGCTCTTTACTGGCCCGGTGTTCACGAATTACGGTGGGCTGATCGCGGAGCAGAAGTTCCAGCCCGCGGGATTCGCCGCCCCCTTGGGAGAAAAGGACATTCGGCTGACCCTTGGGGCGGCGGAAACGCTTCGCGTACCGATGCCGCTCGCGAGCCTGCTCCACGACCGGCTTCTGACGCTGATCGCCCGCGGAGGGGAGAAACTCGACTGGTCGGCAGTCGGACAGCTCGCGGCAGAGGACGCCGGTTTGAAAGCCGTGGCGTAAAAGAGCCCGCTTTGAGCTACCCAATAAAAAAGAACGCGAACGCCGGTGATAAACATAGCAGCGGCAGTAACGCAAAGAAAGACGAGGGCGGCTGAGAGAAAAGACCATGATCAGCAGACGAAATTTTTTAAAACTTACAGGATCGGCAGCGGCCTCGCTGGCAATAACTCATCAAGTTGAGGACAGCTTGTTCAAGGCTTTCCAGGCCTATGCCGCAGAGAAGATACGGGTATTTTCCGGCAGCAAGCCGGGAACAGCCTTCATTAAATTCGTCGATCCTCTGCCCATCATACCGTTGATGCCTAATGCCGGGATGATGAACCAATACCGGATCGCGATGAAACAGTTCGCCCAAAAAATCCATCGAGATCTGCCCCCGACGACACTCTGGGGCTTTGGCGCGGACGGCCATCATCCTTCTGTTCCCGGAGAAACCATCGAGGCCCGAATAAACACGCCGGTAAAAGTACAATGGCTCAACGATCTCCTTAGCACTCACCTGTTGGCTGGAGCGGTGGATCATACTATCTACGGCGCCGAGCAGAAATTTCCGGAGGTGCGCACGGTCGTGCATTTGCATGGCGGCGCGAACGCACCTGACAGCGACGGCTATCCCGAGGATTGGTATTCTCCTTCTGGCGTGAGAATTGACGGCAGGGCCGGAAATAATTACGTCGATTACACGTATCATAACGGCCAGTTGCCCGCGGCCCT
>JAWOJY010000003.1:0-75611 GCA_033854515.1 Nitrospirota bacterium | reverse complement strand
TTTTTCCCGTATGATACGCAAGGCCAGGATATCCGACGTGAAGGTGATACAGTCGCTCGTGAACTATTATGCCGAGTCTGGTCAGATGCTTCCGCGCACGCTCAATGAACTCTACGAGAACCTCCGCGATTTTTCGGTGTTCGAGGAGAACGGCTCCATTGTCGGCGCCTGCGCGCTCCACGTGAGCTGGGACGGCCTGGCGGAAATACGCTCGCTCGCCGTGAGCCCGGACATGGCGGGCAAGGGGATCGGTTCCCGGCTCGTGCGCCACTGCCTGTCGGAAGCTGCGGAACTGGGCGCGGCAAGGGTGTTCGTCCTCACCTACCAGGACGGGTTTTTCAGAAAACTCGGTTTTGTGGATGTGGACAAGAAGGAACTGCCGCACAAGATATGGACGGACTGCCTCAATTGCGTCAAGTTCCCGAACTGCGACGAGTCTTCGCTCATCGTCACTCTCCCTCGGACATAATGCCAGCCTTTGAACCATAGCCATGCCGTCTCTCTACATACATATACCGTTCTGCGTTCGTAAGTGCCTGTACTGCGGTTTTTATTCCACCGCATACGCATCGAAGCCTGCCAACAACTATCTCGACGCCCTCGGTCTCGAGGCCGCTCTGTACAGGGACCGTTTTCGCGACATCGTTTTCGAGACCGTCTATCTGGGAGGCGGCACGCCTACCGCATTGACCTTAGAACAGCTCAGTCGGACCATTTCCCTCATAAAGGAGCATTTCACCATTGCGGTCAATGCCGAATTTACCGTGGAAGCGAACCCCGGAACGCTCACGGAGCGAAAGCTTGAGTTTCTGCGGACGCAGGGCGTGAACCGGCTGAGCATCGGCGTCCAGTCCTTTTCCGACGACGTTCTCGTGAAACTCGGCAGGATCCACACGGCCCGGGAGGCCGTCGACGCCGTAACGAACGCGCGTAATGCCGGATTCACGAACATAAGCATCGACCTCATCTACGGGGTTCCGGGCCAGACACCGGCAACGTGGAACGAAACGCTGCGGAGAACCGTCGATCTGGGCACCGAGCACCTGTCGGCCTACAGCCTTTCCTACGATGAAGGGACCGCCTTCACGAAGGAAGCGCGGGCCGGAAGACTGGTCCCCATGGCTGACGAAGAGGTCGCCGCTCTCTACGAGGCGGCGATAGACGTCCTTTCGCGCGCCGGCTATACACATTACGAAATATCGAATTTCGCGGCGTCCGGTTTCGAGTGCCGTCACAACATGAACTACTGGAACAGGGGCGAATATCTCGGACTCGGCCCGGGAGCGTGGTCGTTTGTCGCGGGCAGGCGACACGCCAATATCGCCGATGTTCATGATTATTACCGGAGACTCGGCGTGAGAGAGCCCGTTGTAGCATATGAGGAGTTTCCCGACCGCGCGCAGGCCGCCAACGAGGCGTTCATGCTCGGACTTCGGACGAACAGAGGAACAGACCACGCGAGATATGCAGAGTCACTCGCGCCCGAAGCGCGGCTGCATTTCTCAGTGGAGATCACACGGCTTGAGAACGCCGGACTCCTGTACGAGACGAATGGACGGCTGCGCCTTACCGATCACGGCATGTTCGTATCGGACGAAGTCCTTGCAAAGCTGGCCTTGTAGGATATGCCGACCTATTCATCTATTCCATTCCATGAAAAATTGTGCTTGACAAAAGGCCCGAAAAGAATATACTACCGCGCGTGCCCGCAGCCCTGCAGGCACGCTGATTTTTGACAGAGCGGGATTATCGTATACCATGGAAATTGAAAGTCTTCTCCTCGGCGTGGTTTTCACGCCGAGCGGCATCGTAGCCTCATCTTTTGCCATACTGCTGCTCGTGCTGGTGCTGACTCCGTTTCTGCGCCGCAACCAGCGTCTCCTCATCACAGTCGCATTTCCTCTTGTCGCCGTCGCTTCTCTCTGTGCGGCTGCAGCCGGCGCATGGACGGTGGCGAGCGGCCTCACACACCATCTCGTTCTGGCCGTCGGCCTGCCGGACCTGCCTTTCCACTTGAGACTCGACCTTCTCTCCGGATACTTTCTCGTCGTTGTCGGGCTGCTTGCATTTTTCGTGTCCATCTATTCCGTCGGATATGTCAAAGGATATCTCGGCCACCGGCCGGTGACGAGCCTTGTGGTCTTTTACGTTTTCTTTCTCGCGGGGATGTTTCTTGTGGTCCTGGCCGACGACGCCCTGTTCTTTCTCATTGCATGGGAGATGATGGCAGCGGCTTCGTATTTTCTGGTCATCTTCGAAGACGAACGGATCGAGAACAGGAGGGCCGCGTTTCTCTACCTCGTGGTGGCCCACGTGGGGGCCATCGCAATCCTTCTGTCTTTCGGCGTCATGGCCGGTCTGGCCACGGGTTTCAAGGGATTCGAAGGCTACACGTTCGATGCCATGCGCAGCACAAAGCTTCCTGCCGGGTGGGCGACGGTGGCCTTTCTTCTCGCCTTCTTCGGGTTTGCCGCCAAGGCGGGCGTCATTCCCCTTCACGTGTGGCTGCCCGAGGCGCACCCCGTGGCGCCTTCGAACGTCTCGGCGCTCATGAGCGGCGTGATGCTGAAGACCGCCATTTACGGCATTGTACGGGTCGTATTCGATCTCATCAGAGGTTTCCCCTGGTGGTGGGGCGCTCTCGTCCTCGTGTTCGGGCTTATTTCTGCGGTGATGGGGGTCCTCTATGCCCTGATGCAGCACGATTTGAAAAGACTGCTCGCGTACCATTCGGTGGAGAATATCGGCATCATACTCATCGGCCTGGGGCTTGCCATGATATTCAGCGCGTTCAACATGACGCTGCTGGCGGCGCTGGCGCTCGTCGCCGCACTGTATCACACGCTGAACCACGCCATGTTCAAGGGGTTGCTTTTCATGGGCGCGGGCGCCGTGCTCCACTCGACCCACGAACGGAACATGGAGGAGATGGGGGGGCTCATCCGCTTCATGCCCTGGACGGCCGTTTTTTTCCTCATCGGATGCATATCCATCTCTGCGCTGCCGCCCTTTAACGGCTTCGTGTCTGAATGGCTGACTTACCAGGCCTTTCTCCTTTCCCCGGCGCTTCCCAGTCCGCTCCTGAACCTGCTCATTCCCCTGGGAGCTGCTCTCCTTGCGCTCACCGGCGCGCTCGCGGCTGCCTGTTTCGTGAAGGCCTTCGGCGTGACGTTTCTGGGACATCAGCGCGGACACCGTCACGGTCGCATCCATGAGGCGGACTGGTTCATGCGGGCCGGCATGTTGCTTGCCGCGGTCACCTGTCTCGGGCTCGGCGTTCTGCCCGCCTTCATGATCAACTGGATGGATCCCCTTACGGAGTACCTGGTGGGCGGGAAGATCGCGTCTTCCGCATCGGGACTGGGGTGGATGTGGCTTACCCCGATCGCCGCCGAACGAGCTTCTTATTCGGCTCCCGTTGTGTTCTTCGGCATTCTGACCGTTGTGATCGTGACGTACCTGCTGCTCCACACGCGTCCCGGCGCCATCCATCGCATACCTCTTTGGGACTGCGGCTTTGAGAAGATAACCAGCCGGATGCAATATACGGCGACGTCTTTTTCCATGCCCCTGCGGAGGATCTTCGGCTTTCTTTTCAGCATCAAGGAGCAAACGGCACAGCTTCCGCCGGTCAGGCACCCGGCGTTTCCTGAACGGCTCCATTATCATCTGCGCGTACGGGACCGCTTCTGGGGCTGGATGTACAAGCCGGTGATCGACGCGAGTTTCTGGCTGTCCCGCAGGATCGGGCGGCTCCAGCAGGGCAAGATACAGATTTATCTTATTTATTCGTTCGTAACGATTCTCATACTACTGATATTTTCGCGATGAACAGAAGGGCGTGTTAAAGTGACGGTGCATCCTTTCATAATAGGGCTGGCGCAGCTTGCCCTTGTCCTCTTCGTGGCCCCCGCATTTGCGGGATGGGTGAAAATGGTGAAGTGCTGGTTCCAGGGGCGCACGTCGCCGGGCCTGTTCCAGCCCTACCGGGACATCGTGAAGCTCTTTTCCAAGGACGTGACGCTTGCCGAGAACGCGTCCTGGATATTCCGTTTCACGCCGTATCTCGTCTTCGGCGTCTCCGTATTGGCGGGCGGCATCATCCCCATTCTTTCCACGGACCTGCCGCTGTCGGCTACCGCGGACGTGATTGCCCTCGTGGCGCTTTTTGCCATCGCCCGGTTTTTCACGGCATTGGCCGGGATGGACATCGGCACGGCCTTCGGCGGCATGGGGTCGAGCCGGGAGATGACCATCGCGTCCCTGGCCGAGCCCGCCATGCTCATGGCCGTGTTTGCGGTTTCACTGGTGAGCAAATCCACTTCACTGTCCCAGATGGCGGTTGTCGTCTCTCAGGGGCACTCCATGCTTCGGCCTTCGCTTGTGTTCGCGCTGCTTGCGTTCATTCTCATCGCCCTCGCCGAGACGGGGAGGGTGCCCGTAGACAACCCGGCCACCCATCTCGAGCTCACCATGATCCATGAGGCAATGATCCTCGAGTATTCCGGGAGACACCTGGCCCTCATCGAATGGGCGGGAATGATGAAGCTTTTTCTCTTCACGGTCCTGGGCATAGCGTCTTTCTTTCCCTGGGGGATCGCGCTGAATGATGATTTGCTATCCGTGCTTGCAGCGTTCCTTTTTATGTTGATCAAACTTGCAATTGTCGGTATCGGCCTGATCATGATCGAGACCGGCCTGGCAAAGATGCGGATATTCCGCATAACCGAGTTTTTGGGGAGTGCTTTTCTCTTCGCCACACTCGGGATGCTGTCGTATTTTATGCTCGAATGACGCCGACTTTTGCCCTGATTCGTGTCTATCCACGGCTCACAGGTGTTGAGGTTTTGAAAAGAGAAAAGATATGAACATGCAGCTTGCATCACAAATCAACAGTCTCCTGGCCGCCATGATCCTTTTGACGGCGTTTGCCCTTGTCGTGCAGCGGAGGATGAACGCACTTCTCCATCTGTTCGCATGGCAGGGGTTCCTGCTCGCCGTAAGCACCGCCATCGTCGGTTATGTAGGCGGAGCGCATGATCTGTACATCTCATCGGTCCTCACGCTGTCTCTGAAGGTCGTCCTCCTCCCGTACATTTTGCATAAACTTATCGTGAAATTGAGAATCCATAAGGAAGTGGAGACGGTGGTGAACATCCCCACGACCATGTTGATGGGAATAGTGCTCGTGATATTCTCCTATCATCTCACTGCGCCCATTCGTGAACTCTCGACCCTGGTTACCCGCTCGACCCTCGCGGTCGCCCTTGCCACGGTCATGCTCGGGTTTCTCATGATGATCACCCGCAAGCACGCGGTCACCCAGATCATCGGGTTCCTCGCCATGGAGAACGGGCTCCTTTTCGCCGCCACGAGCGCCACGTACGGCATGCCACTGGTGGTGGAGCTCGGCGTGGCCCTGGACCTGCTGATCGCGGCGTTCATATTCGGCATGTTCTTTTTCCACATCAGCACCACCTTCGACAGCCTTGATGTGGACCAGATGGCGAGATTAAAGGAAGAAGACTGATGCATATCGCCTGTTGCGCGTTATTCTTTATCACGTATAGGTTGGAATTCATATGGCTCTTCTGATTCTCCTCTGCGTTCCGCTCGGCGCCGCTCTCGTACTGGCGATCGTAGGGGACAGGAAACTGGCGCCCGAGGTGAACATCCTCGGCTCTGCGGCCACCTTTGCGGCATCGGTGGAACTGGCGCTCCAAGTTTATCATCAGGGACCGATGCTGGCATGGGATAACTTCTTTTTCGTAGACGCCTTCAGCGTTTACCTCGCCGTCCTCACATCCTTTGTCTCCATGACGACCGCCATCTTCAGCAGACGCTACATGCGCCGCGAGCGCGAGCACGGCACCGTTGGTCACCGCAGGATGCGCTTCTATCACTCCATGTTCCAGTTGTTCATCTTTGCCATGCTGCTCTGCCTCCTCACGAACAACGTCGGCATCCTCTGGATCGCCATGGAGCTCGCAACACTGTCCACGGTCCTCCTGGTGTCTCTTTACCGCACGCCTGCCGCGATCGAAGCGGCCTGGAAATATTTTATCCTCTGCGGCGTGGGCATCGCCCTCGCGCTCTTCGGGACGGTGCTTCTGTATTTCGCCGCGGAAAAGGTCCTCGGCGCGGGGGGCGCAGCCCTTCACTGGACGAACCTCTCTCAGGTGAGCGACCAGCTCGAACCGACCATACTTTCCCTGGCCTTCGTGTTTCTCATGGTCGGATACGGGACCAAGGTAGGGCTCGTGCCGATCCACAACTGGCTCCCCGACGCCCACAGCGAGGGCCCCACCCCGATCTCGGCCGTTCTTTCGGGTCTCCTGCTCAATATCGCCCTCTACGCGCTCGTCCGGTGCAAGGTGCTCGTCGATGGTTCAACGGGCACGCACCATTCGGGCGACATCATGATGGGCTTCGGCATCGTCTCCATCATTGTTGCTTCGTTTTCGCTTCTGCGGCAGAAGGACATCAAACGTCTCTTTGCCTATTCGTCCATAGAACATATGGGAATCGCCACCTTTGCCTTCGGACTCGGCGGTCCGGTGGCCACGTTCGGCGCCCTGTTGCACATGCTGGTCCACAGCCTGACGAAGTCGTCCATATTTTTCACCGTCGGTCACGCCTCGCAGATGCACCGGACGCAGGAGATGGAACGGATCAAGGGGCTTATCCGCGGCAATCCTCTCGTCGGGTGGGGGCTGGCGTTCGGTGTCATGGCGATCGTGGGAATGCCGCCCTTCGGGGTGTTCGTGAGCGAGTTCCTGATCCTGACGGCGGCGATAAAGGACGCGCCGCTCCTGGCGCCTTTTCTCCTGCTGGGGCTCGCGATTTCCTTCGCGGCCCTTTTCAGGAGGGTCCAGCCCATGGTCGCCGGCGAAGTGCCGGAGTACCAGCGGCACATGAAGGTTGCGCATATCCCGGTGATCATGCACATGCTGCTGGTCCTGTCCCTGGGCCTGTACATGCCGAAATTTCTGGCTGGGTGGTTTCATACGGCAGTGGGGTTGCTGAAGTGAAACAGGAATAAGGAATCCTAACGCAAGAACGAATGTATGGCACAAATAAAATCCGCTTGGCTGCCAAAAATTCAAAGTTTTTTTTCTGTACGTCCGATTTGTGTCATTCGTGATAAAGGCTTTGAGGTCCTTAAATGAGCAAACTGAGCCAAGTCATACTCTCCACATTCGGCGCGGACGCGAAACAGGATGGAAGCCAGCATCCTGATTCCGTCGCCGCGTTTCACGTGCCGAGGGAGCGGTTCGCGGAAGCGGCGCGCGAACTGAAAAAGGAGTACGCTCTGCTTGCGGCCGAATGGGCCACGGACGAGACCTTGTCCGGGAGAGGGTACGGGATCTACACCTGTTACCGTCATGAATCGGAATACATCATCGTGAAAACATACGCGCCCGTCGATGATCCCGCCTTTCCAAGCCTTACAAAAAAATTTGCCCCTGCCTATCGTTTCGAGCGCCAGATACAAAGCCTCATGGGTGTGACCGCCGTCGGCCATCCTGACCCGCGGCCCTGGATAAAGCATGAAGACTGGCCGGAGGACGCCTGGCCGCTCAGAAAGTCCTTTGACGCCTCAAGACGCATGACGAGAACAGACGGAGAGTACCGCTGGATACGGGCTGAAGGCGAGGGGGTCTACGAAATCCCCGTGGGGCCGGTGCATGCGGGCATCATCGAACCGGGCCATTTCCGCTTCCAGGCCGTCGGAGAAGACATCATCAACCTGGAAGAGAAGCTCGGTTACGTTCACAAGGGCATCGAAAAACGATTTGAGTCCCTTTCGTGGCAGGACGGAACCAGGCTGGCAGGCAGGGTATCGGGTGATTCGACGGTGGCGCACAGTTTGACCTACGCGCAGGCCGTGGAGGCGATGACCGGTTGCACGCCTCCCGATCGCGCCTTGTGGCTTCGGGCCCTGTTCCTCGAACGGGAACGTATCGCCAATCATCTCGGCGATCTCGGAGCCATTTGCAATGACGTGGCCTTCGCGATCCTCCTCTATCAATTCATGAGGCTCAAAGAGGCGGTGCTGCGCACGAACCTCGGGCTGTTCGGCCACCGGTTCATGATGGACAGGGTTGTTCCCGGCGGCACGGCGGCAGACATCGATGCAGAGGGTGTGAAGACCATACTCGCGGAACTGGACTGGCTGGCAAAGGAATTCGAGCGGCTCGTGACCATTTTCGATGAAAACTCGTCCGTCGAAGACCGGGTCAGGGACGCCGGGATACTCAAACCCGAGAAGGCGCGGGACCTCTGCACCGTGGGATTCGTGGCGCGGGCGAGCGGCCTGAACCTCGACTGTCGCATCCATCAACCGTTCCCTCCCTATGATCGAATCAGCGTGAATGTGCCGGTGCTCGTCTCCGGCGATGCCCACGCGCGTGCTTGGGTCAGGATTGAAGAGACCCGGGAATCCATCCGGATCATTCGCGAGATTTTGAGAACCCTGCCGGCAGGGGAAATCACGCGCCCTATGGACCAGCCCAAACCGGACACCGCGGGTTTTGCGGCAATCGAAGGATGGCGTGGGGAGATCATCTACTGGATCCAGTCGGGTCCGAACGGGGAGATAAACCGCTGCATGGTCAGGGACCCTTCGAGCGTAAACTGGCTGGGGCTCGAACAATGTATCCACGGCAACATCGTTCCCGATTTCCCGCTGTGTAATAAGAGCTTCAACCAGTCGTACTCGGGGAATGATTTATAGACAATGTTGAAGCGTATCGATATTGCTTTATTCGAGTTTACCAGTCAATTGAGAATCAAATTCTTCTCAAAAGGGCAAGAAAATTTTCACCGCGAAGGCGTACCCTGCTGTTGCCATAGCGCGGGCATAAACAAAGAACGCGAAGAAAAACTCGGGATGCATTTGTAAAGCTTTAAAAAAATTTTCACGACCTCGGCGTGGCCTGTGGCCATCGCGTTCTGGCGGGTCAAAGATCTTGGTTCCGGCTTGTCCGGGTTCGGATTTGGATATACGATTTAGAATTTTGCCGGGAGCATTATGATCAGAATCCTTAAACAGATATTCCGTACAGGCATCGTCACCGAGCCGCTTCCTCCGGTCGATGACCCGGAAATGGGGAGAATCGGCGCAGAACTGGAGGAGACCGTCAGGCGTCGTTTCAAAAGGAGCCTCACCATCCGCCAGGTTGACGCGGGTTCATGCAACGGGTGCGAGCTTGAGATTCACGCAATCAACAATCCCATCTACAACTGTGAACGCTTCGGCATTCACTTCACCGCATCGCCCAGATTCGCGGACCTGCTGCTGGTCACCGGCCCGGTCTCACGGAACATGGAAATCGCGCTCCGGAGGACCTACAACGCCACGCCGCCTCCGAAACTCATCGTGGCTGTGGGCGACTGCGGCTGCACGGGCGGCATATTCGGTGAAAGCTATGCATCCCTTGGCGGCATCGACAAGGTCATTCCCGTAAACGCGTGCATACCCGGGTGCCCTCCCACGCCCACTGCCCTGCTTCAGGGCATCCTAAAGGCCGTCAAGGGGTAGCGCCGCAGGCGAGAATGCGCGTCCGGCACGTCCCTTTCCGCGATCACTCCGTGATGGACCATCATTGAATCAATTCCTACTCGCGCACCGAGAATTCTGCACAGTCGTTTGATCCGTGTCTTTCCTCATAATAGTCTTGTCTTTGAGTGTGAATTGCGTTAAAATACAGCGCAATGAGGACGAATAAAAGTCATGTTGTTTAAAATCAAAAAGAAACAGAACGTAACAATCAACATCTACGTGCTGCTGTTCTTCGTAACAGTCGCGTTCCTCATGGGAATAATTCTCGGGCGGGTCGTCACGCCGACTGATGCCGATCAGGATACTGGAGACAGTGGAGCCGTCGATGCGCGGGTGGGAGAATACAAGTTCATAAGCCCGCTGGTGGGCGGCGAACAGCCTTCTCAACATCTTCCAACGGCGGAACTCAAGCCGTTCCGGTATAAAGTCAAAGCACTTGTAGAAAAGCAAATCAAAGAACAAGAGGCGACGGACGTTGCCGTCTATTTCAGGGATCTGAACAATGGGAACCGGTTCGGGGTAAACGAGAACGAGAAGTTCTCGCCTGCAAGCCTTCTCAAGATCCCCCTGATGATCGCTTACTTCAAATGGACCGAGAACGACCCGCTTGTACTGAGCAGGAAGCTGACCTATACGGGCGGAGAGGATCTCACGAAGCTCCAATACATCAAACCGATAAAATCACTGGAGCCGGGCAAATCTTATACCGTGGAGGACCTGATCTATCGGATGGTCGCCTATGCCGACGACAACGCCTTCGCGCTTCTGTCGGCCAATATACCGGCGCGTCATCTCGATAAGGTGTACCAGGACCTTTATGTGGATTACGATCCCACAAAAGTGGAGGATTCCATGACAATCAACGGCTATGCTTCCTTCTTTCGCGTGCTCTTCAACGCTTCGTATCTGAGTAGAGAAATGTCTGAGAAGGCCTTGAGCTACCTCTCGCACGTGACCTTCAAGGAAGGCATGGTCGCCTCCATACCGCCCGACGTGGATATCGCGAGCAAATTCGGCGAGCGGACGATTCAGACCGATGATGGAACGGGCCCGAAGGACGTAAAACAGCTCCATGAGTTCGGCATCGTCTATTATACCAACCGGCCTTATCTTTTAGGGATCATGACCCGTGGGGACGATTTCAAAAAACTCGAAAAAGTCATCAGAGACATTTCCCGCCTCGTTTATGAAGAAGTAGACCGGCAATCGATGCTGCAGTAAAGGCGTCACTTTTCCATCCTGCCGCGTACATCCTGTCGGGAATGACGGCAGCATGATTTCCCCGCCTCTCCGCCCTCGTTCGCGGCATGAAACAATCGCTGTCACGGCCCAGGCATACGGTTCTGCTATAATGAGTTCAAGCCCTCGTTACCGGTTGGACGGGGCGTTCATCGGCTTCTAAAAAGGCTGGCTGAAATTTATATGCACACGCCCGCAGATGGCCTTATCCTTATAGAGGATGAAGAATGCAGCGTGGTGCGGTAGGCTGAGAGGCGCGTGGAACTCATGAAAGCGATGATACTCAAGAACGTCGTCGATCTTGCAGAAAACCGCTCTCCGCTCGAGGCGGCTGACCTGCCGACCCCGCGGCCCGAGGGCCGGGAAATTCTCATAAAGGTCTCGGCATGCGGCGTATGCCACACCGAGCTCGATGAAATCGAAGGAAGGACGCCCCCGTCCCGGTTTCCCATTGTTCCCGGCCACCAGGTCGTGGGAAGAGTGGAAAAGACCGGGAAGGACGCGCGGAGATTCGAGATCGGCGACCGGGTAGGCGTGGCATGGATACATTTTGCATGCGGCACGTGCAAGTTCTGCCGTGAAGGTATGGAAAATCTGTGCGATGAGTTCAGGGCCACAGGCAGGGACGTCAACGGCGGATACGCCGAGTACATGACCGTCAATGAGGGGTTCGCTTATGCCGTTCCGGCAGTCTTTACCGATTCCGAGGCTGCGCCGCTGCTCTGCGCGGGAGCGATAGGGTACCGCTCTCTCAAGCTCACAGACATGAAGGACGGCGAAAACATCGGGCTGACCGGATTCGGCGCGTCGGGCCATCTTGTTCTTAAGATGGTGCGGCATACATATCCGCACTCCAAAGTCTTCGTGTTCTCCAGGACGGACAGGGAAAAGGAGTTCGCGAAAGAACTGGGCGCGGCATGGGCGGGCAGCGCAGAAGAACATTCTCCTGATAAACTCCACTCGATCATCGACACCACGCCGGCGTGGAGGCCGGTAGTCGAGGCATTGAAGAACCTCGAGAAGGGCGGAAGACTCGTCATCAACGCAATCAGGAAGGAAGACGCCGATAAGGACGCGCTGCTCGCACTCGATTATTCGCGGGACCTTTGGATGGAGAAGGAAATAAAAAGCGTCGCCAACATCACCCGCCGCGACGTCGCGGAGTTTTTGCAGCTCGCCGCCGATATTCCCATCAGACCCGAAGTCCAGGAATACCGCCTTGACGAGGCGAACAGGGCCTTGATCGAGCTGAAGGAACGAAAGATCCGGGGAGCAAAGGTCCTGAAGATCGTTTGACCCGTCGGAACTCTCCGGCTAAAGAAAAGCTTGAACTGCAGCGAATAAATTGTTATAGTCTTAGCGTGTCGGGTTATGCATCTGCCCGGCAATCGAACCATCGATACGCAGTTACATTCAATGCCGCGTGCTTTGAACGCAATGATCGGAATCTTCGGGGCATTCTGGGGACTGGCAGGCATTATCCTGCTTCTCGCAAGCGCCATATATCGGTTGACGCCGCTTGCCGTCCAGGCTTTTTCGTACGATTTCCTCTGGTACCATTGGCTCGCGCTGGCATTCACGGCGCTGTTCATGGCTTATGCAGAGGGCTTTAAGGGATTCCAGCAGAGGTTTTCCCCACGCGTAGCTGCCCGGGCGCGATATCTGAAAGACCATCCCCGCACCCGGAACGCGCTGCTCGGTCCTTTCTTCTGCATGGGGTACTGCTGTGCGACGAGAAGAAGAAAGATTACCTCGCTTTCACTTACGGCGGGGATCGTCGTCCTGATCATCCTCGTTCGTTTTCTTCCTCAGCCGTGGCGAGGCATCGTTGATGCCAGCGTGGTGCTCGGGCTGATCTGGGGCCTTGTTTCCCTGATCATTTTCAGCCTGTTTGCCTTTACTTCGGACAAATTTCATTATTCACCCGAAGTGCCGGAATGATTACACGATGAAACGATATGACGGCGGGGCGGATCATTTTTGCACGATAAGATGGTTCCACACAAAAACGATTACAAGGAGCGGCGTATGAAGCGAACGACAATGGTTGTTTTTATCATCGGCTTTTTTGTCTCGTCCGGAGCGCACGCGGGATTGCTCGAAAAGGTACAGGAATTCCGGGACAGGAATCTGCGCTCCGGCAGCGATCTCGACGCCGACACCGTAGCGTCCGGGTTGAAGGAAGCGCTCTCGATAGGCGCTAAAAACGGGATAAAAGAGGTCTCTCAGGTTGACGGTTATTTCGGGAACCAGATGATAAAGATCATGATGCCGGAAAAAATCCGGAAGACGGAGAAGGCGCTCAGGAAGATCGGTCTGGGCAAGGAAGCGGACAAGTTCATCCTCAGCATGAACCGGGCCGCGGAAAAGGCCGCACCTCAGGCGCTTTCAATGTTCAGAGACGCGATAAGGGAAATGACCATTCACGACGCCATGAAGATCCTGAAAGGCGACGACACGGCTGCGACGGATTATTTGAAGTCGAAAACGTTCGACAGGTTGTATCAATCGTTCATGCCCGTTATCTCCGCCTCGATGAACGAGGTGGGCGTCACGCAGACATTCAAGCACATGATGGACAAGGCCCGTTCCGTACCGTTCCTGAAAAAGGAGACGGTTGACCTCGACCAGTATGTGACCGGCAAGGCGCTCGACGGACTTTTCCTCATGGTAGGCCGGGAAGAACAGAAGATCAGGACCAATCCTTCCGCGCGGGTGACAGAACTGTTGAAGACCGTTTTCAGGCGCTGACGCTATCCGTTCCTTTCAACTTTTTGAAAGAACCTGAATTTTCATTCAATTCACAGAACAACAGGTGACTCCGTGGGACCCGATGAAAAACAGATTCCAGGCAGGCTGGTTGTGTTCCTGGTCGGACGGACGGACAAAAACCTCGAGACCACCGAGACGGTCGAGAGCAGGACGCTGAAGAGCGCCCCGAGTTATCTCGACGTCATCCCGAAACAGAAAGTCATCAGAATGGACAAACGCGGGGTCGAGGGGATAGAGGTCGGGTTTCTCGTCAAGGCCTATCTGCCCGATGCCGTCGTGGTCGAGGCCTCCGTGGATATCGACGATATTTTGTCCGACGTCACGCTCGATTTCAAGCGCCGCCTTATCGGCGAATGCAGGACGATTACCGCGGAATTCGATTGCGACAAAGAATTCGACGAGGAATACAGCGTGTACTGCATTTCCGGCTACACCGGCGACCCTGAGATATACCTTTCTTTGTACGGCGAAAAGATCGCCGCGCTCCTCAAGAACGAGAACATTCTTCTCGACGAAGAAGAAGTGCAGGCGACCCTCTCGTCATCGCTCAAATACGGCAAGGACGACATCACAATCGTGGATTGGGACGGCGCGTTCATTTTCGATTCCGCCGGGGACTTTCAGAGCAACATAGAGCTGTTCGAGATCGCCAACCTCCAGCTCCTGAAGTCCCGCATCCTCGACGATGACCTTGACGAACGCCTGGAAAAGACGCTCCGCCTCATCGGGACGCCGAGGCGCGTTCCGGTCCTCAGGTCGAGCGAGGTCAGGAAGGTGCTCAAGGAGATCGTCGAGATCCGGACCCAGTCCATCCTCGAATCCGAGGCCGTGGAGCATAAGATCAAACTCATCGGCGACTGGTATTCCGCCCGGCTCTATTTGCTGGTCTCAAAGAAGTTCCATCTCGATACGTGGGCCACGGACATCAAGGAAAAGCTCGACACCCTCGAAGACGTCTACACCATGGCCACGGAGAACTTCAGCGTCTCGTACCGCGCGACCCTTGAGTTCATCATCCTCGCCGGCTGGTTCATACTGCTGCTCATGTACGTGGCCGAATTCTTTTTCACGAAGTGAGGGAAATGGCTCCATCCCTGTCACAGGGGGGAATTGACCGCCGTCGTCTGCCTGATCTTCTCCGTGATGTAAGTTAATAGCGCGGGTTTACTGCGCCCTGACGACCAGAACTGCGCAACTTGCATGCCCGATGACCTTTTCCGTTGAGCTTCCCATGAGAAGTTTTTTAAGGCCTGTTTTCCCGTAGGTCCCCATAACTATCAGATCGACGCCCCTGCCGCCTGCCGTTTCGACGATAACATCGTGAGATTTGCCTATAGGGGTCAATGCTTCCACGGGTACGCCTTCCTTTTGCGCCATTTCAACGACGCTTCCGATATTTGCCTTTGCTTCTTCGAATTCTACTTCCGTGTGCATTGTGGAAACCGCAATAATGCTGCTTCCACAGCGTTTTGCAATTCCGATTGCTTCCGACGCCGCGGCAATACTGTGCGCTGAACCGTCCGTGGCGACCAATATATTCCTGAATTCAATCCGTGCAGCCTTTGGAACAACGAGGACCTTGCAGGGCGCGTGACCTATGACCTTTGCGGCCACCTGTCCCATCAACACCTTCATCAATCCGCTGCGGCCGCGTCTGCCGATGATTATCATGTCGACATTTTTATCAACGGCTTCATTGACTATAAGTCGATAGGGTTCTTCACCGTAGTGAAGGACAGTATCACAGTAGTATAACCCTTCCTGCAACGCCCTTGATTTTACGGATTCGAGATATTTTATCGCTTCCTGCTCTTCTTTTTGATAGGCACTGGCGCCGATAGACTCATATACGGGGTTCGTTTCAAGGACCGACATGATGTAGAGCACGCTTGAACACTTTTTGGCGAAGTTTATCGCCTCTCTTTCAGCCCCTTTACTGAACACGGAACGGTCCGTCGCCAAAAGCAGCCTGTCAAGTTTCGATATGGGACAAAATTCTGCAGAACTCATCGGAGTCTCTCCATGGCGCGGCCTGTTAGCCGCAAATCAAAAACCATAAGACATTTTGCCGCAAAGAAGCGCAGAATCCATAAAAGAATTTATAACCGCAGCAATATTTTTTCTTGCGCTTTTTGCGCCTTTTTGTTGTTAAAACTTTTGCGCATCATGTCAAGTCTTTATGTTTGATTATAGCAGATTCTGCTCGAACGAGTGGCAGGTGAGGCTGCGCGTGCTTGGCCGGAAGGCTGAAGGGCGCGGTTTTCGCGACCCGCTCGAGCCGAATGGTTATGTTAATGAGTCTTCTCTTTATTCTTGATATTAATGTCAAAAACAAAAAAGTAGCCCCTTACCCTCTGAAGTCCGAGTTCGTTTGAAAATCTATTTTGGACAAGAGTGGCTTAAAGTGGTAAATTGATTTATGAAACATTTTGTGCCGGGCTTTCTCATTCCAGTCATTGCACTTTTATTCGGAGTCGCCGTGCGCGCTGCTGAGCCTCTAAAAGGCCCGTCATTCACCGACCCCAGACAGACATTTGAGATGCCCTCTGAGTGGAAGAAAAAGCCGATCAGGTATGAAAAGTGGGCAGACAATGCGGACATTTCCGTGACACTCGAGCAGGATGTATATCAGCTGATATCGCCGCTCATACAAAAATATGCAAAGCTACACGGCCTCAAAATAGCAGTAAAAGAAGGGACCTGTGGAATTTCTGCCGGGATGTTAAACCGCAAAGTAGTCGACATCGGAGGGTTCTGCTGTCCCCCGGGTAAGGAAGACAGGCTGCCGGGGCTCAAGTTTCATACGCTCGGGATCGTCGCGAAGGCATTCCTCGTTCATCTCGATAATCCGATCGAATCCATATCCGCAAAAGAACTGGAAGGCATCTTCCAGGGGAAACTGTACCGATGGTCTGAACTCAAGGACAGGGACGGCAAACCAGGGCCTCAGTGGGTGATAAGGCCCATAGGAAGGTTTCATTGCCCTCTGAGGCCTGGCCACTGGAGGCTGCTCCTTGACAACGAAGACCGCTTCAGCCCGAGGTTGTATGAGGTCGGCTCCATGCCGGACATGATAGCGCAGGTCTCGGCCAACAAGGGGGCGATCGGCTGGGAAGTGCTCGGCATGGTCGAGCATTACAGCAACGTTGGCAAGGTGAAGCCGCTCAGGATCAACGGCTACTCCGCGACTGATGTCGCTGCCATCGCTGCAAAGAAGTATCCTTTCTATCGCACGTATAACATTACGACCTGGGAAGGCAAAGGCGTGGAGAACCTCAGGGCCAGGGCGCTTGTCGATTACCTGATGAAGGAGGCGGACACCCTTGGTCCCGGGCTCGGGTTTGTCCCGGCATCGAAGCTCCGTAAGGCCGGCTGGAAGTTTAAGGAGGACGAGCTCATCGGCGAGCCCGATTAAAAGATGGATGATATCTCGACCTTAAGGCGTATCCCGCTTACTTACAAGATGCTGATTCTGGCGGTTACGGTCGGGCTTCTTTCCTGGGGAATTCTTGACTATGTCCAGAGCCGGCAATTGAAGGCAATTTTTAATGCAAAGCTTACCGAACAATTAAATATCCGGGCGCAAGAAGCGAGAGTGCGCTTTGATAACTATGTGGAGGCGCATCACAACGCCGTCAAACTCTCTGTATCGCAGAAACGGTTCAGCGACTACCTCGCCCGGAATGATATCAGGGCAGGCACCGGGATCAAGTATTACAGGAATGTACCCCCGTGGCTGCCGGATCCCTCCGCGCTGAGGAGCCTGGTGCAGATATCCTATGCCCTTCTCATGGACGGTGAAGGGAATGTGAGAGAGGTCTATCAGAGTCTTCCCAACCCCCCACCGCCTTCACTGCTACACCCCGACAACCTCTTGACACAACTGAGTTTCAACCAGAGCTTAATGACCAACATCGATGGAGCGCCCTTTGTCATCACGGCCCAACCTGTCTTCAGCCGGCAGAAGAAGATAATAGCCATATTGATGATGGCCAGTCCCCTTAATGACGATTTCCTCATCGCTTCGCAGGGGCTGTCGAACGAGCGGATAACGGTGGTCCTCGTTTCAGGCGGCGAACCCGTGATTCTTGCCAGCAACAGGCCCGACGACCTGCCTGCCGGTACTTCGCTCGGCGAGATAAGGCGCCGCTATCACATAACGGGCAAATCATTTTTCGATACGGGCTCCTCGGACCTGCTCGTGCAGTTCCTCTCACTCGTATCCAATGACGAGTACGATAAGATAAGTAGGGCCATCCTTTTTGCGGGGAGGGAGCAAAGGGCAATAGCCGTCCTCATTCTGATATCGGTTTTCGTGTCGATAATGCTCTGGATTACGAGGCGTACCGGCCGGTTGGCCCAGCGTATTGCCGACTTTTCTGAGCAGGTGTTGCACGGGAAGGTGCACAGTCCCGCACACGGAGATGAATTGGATATATTAGAAGAAAGGTTCCATCGCCTGACAGAGGAGGTCGTTTCCTCACAAGAAATTATTAGCAGGGACTTCCATTTTCAAAGCATTATAAGTTCAATTTTGCAGAGTTCGTTGGAACCGATCTCTCTCGATGAACAAATGGAGCGCATAATAGATGCCATCCTTACCCTGCCCTTTCTTTCCTCCCAATCGAGAGGCTGCATATATCTCGTTGAGGACGACCCTGAGCTCTTGGTGATGAAGGCCCAACACGGGCTACCCGAATCAATGCGGGCTGACTGCGCGAAAGTCCCTTTCGGGAAATGTCTCTGCGGGCTGACTGCGTCTGCGCGTGAAGTCATATTCGCTGATAGCAGTGACAGCTGCCACGAAATAGAGCATGACGATTTGCCTCCTCACGGACATTATTGCGTTCCGATTGTCTCAGGTGCGCGTGCAATCGGAGCAATGAACGTCTATGTTGAAAAGGGGCATAAACGGAGTACGGAAGAGGAGAGGATGCTGTCTTCCGTAGCGAATACACTTGCCGGCATCATCGAGCGCCATAAGGTTGAAATGGAAAAACATCAGCTTAGGAAACAGCTCGCTGAATCTGAAAAATTCTCAGCACTCGGGAGGTTCACGGCCAATGTTGCACATCAGATCAGGAATCCACTCACGATAATCGGTGGGTTCTCAAGGAGACTCGACAACAAATTGGCCAAAGAGACGAAAGAGAAAACATATACTGGAATCGTAATCGCGGAAGTCAATAGACTGGAGAGGATTTTGCGCAATATCCTTTCCTTCTCGCGGGGTACGGGTCCTCTTATGAAGGAATGTAATGTCCATGAAATAATTGAGACGGCATTAAAGAGTTACGAAGACATGTGCATAGAACAGTCTATAGTTGCGGAGAGGTCATTTTACGACGTTTCTCCTATGGATGGAGATAAGGAACAAATCCTAGAGGCAATCGAGAACCTTATATCCAATGCCATAGATGCAATGCCCGATGGGGGCACACTTACTGTCGTTACAGATACTGAAGTAGTTAGAGGATCACGATATGTATCGGTAAAAATCAAAGACACGGGTAAAGGCATACCGGAAGAGGATTTGAGCAAGATTTTCGAGCCTTTTTTTACTACAAAATTACTTCTGAAAGGGACCGGGCTGGGTCTTTCCATTGCGAAGAAGATTGTAGAAGATCATGGAGGGTTTATTTCTGTTGAAAGTAGGATTGGAACAGGCTCATCGTTCAGCCTCTATTTTCCTCACAGGCCAAAATTGCCCGTAGACCGTCCCGATTCGATATCGACCGGGTGCAAGCCGACTATCAGGTCTAGGTCAGTCTCGTGAACGAAACGAATGAAACATCGTGAATTAATGAAAATGGAAACCACAACACCTTTAACATAAAAGGAAGAACTACGCGTGGGACCCTTCTCTGAAGTATTCACCGTCCGAAATATATCTGACAAATTCCTTTCTCTATAATATTCTATTTCCCTACGATGAATTCCGTGAGTTCTTTCCACAACGAGGGCCCTACGAGAGCAGGCCAATCGTTATGTCCTGCACCTTTAATAGTCCACATCTTTTTGTTCCCCGGCAATGATTCAAACAACGCCAGCGCGTGCTGTACCGGAATGACCTCGTCCCGCTCGACCCCGACAACTGCGACTCTTCCCAGAAACGTCTTCAGATTCTCGACGGTGTCATATTTATCCCTAAGGAACAAACGGGCCGGAAACCATGGAAATTTCTCCTTTGCGACTGACATGAGCGTATCCCAAGGCGTAATAAGAATAATCCCTTCTATGGGAACGGGTGCGTCCCTGACGACCGACGCCGCCACTCCGCACCCAAGGGATTCCCCCAGCAGGAAAACCGGTTTCCCGTATTTTTCTAATACGAGGCGCAGTGTCTCCTTTGCGTCGTTCACGAATGCGGTCTCACCCAGTTCTCCTTTCCGCCCTCCATATGCCGGATATTCGGCGAGTACCACCCGAAACCCGAGAGACGACAAGGCTTTCACATAAAATATCCTATCCGACGCGGTCCCAGCGTTTCCGTGAAAAACTATGAGGGTGCCTTTGCCGTTGTTGAGCGATGCGGTGCTGAGAAAGCCCCGATAGCCGTTGGGACCCGAAGGCCAGAATTGAATATTGTCGGCAGCGAGCGATTCTTGCGAGGGGATATATGAATTTGGGTAATAGAGCATCTTGGTTTGCAGGTCACAGCTTGGAAGAGCCGGTATAAATATTATAAGTGTCAGTTGGCAAAGAAGAATGTTACCCATATGCTCTCTTTGATCAAACGGGCGGCGAGCCGCGCGATTCTCAGCCCGGACTCGTCCACTGGTTAGGTGGGCTATTGGGGGTCACTTCTCGTTCCTTGTTATACTTGATTACCCCCCGCCCGGCTTTTTAAACCTCTCTTTTGCCGCAGTGACGGCTTTCTTCAGGTCTGCCCATGCTGTTTCTGCGCCCGCCTTCAGAGTGTCCCAGGCTTCGCCGCTCGCACCCTTAAGCTCCTGAAGTTTCTTCGTCGCGGCATCCCGCTTGGCTTTGAGTTGCCCGATCTGGTTTTCGTACTCAGTTTTCATATCGGCCTTGGCCGCACGGGCCTTGGACTCAAGTTCATCGACCTTGGCGGACCACTCTTTGAGCTGCGCTGCCAACTTATCGATATATTCCTCTCTGCTCTTCATAATGTTTCCTCCTTATTAGATGCCTGGAAAGCATAGGGGACCATTGGATGTCCCCAAAAATCAGCACATTATATTCATGAAGCAGCGCTGCCTTATTGAATCTGTTTCTTGAAAAATCGCAAAAACAGTAGGTACCCAATCACATAACCGGGTAGAACTGTGACAAAAAATATCGCGATCAATCGTGCTGCGTTCATGTTTGCAGTTAAATCGTTGAGCATGTAAAAATTTTTAAGAGGAACCGTGCTAAATATGAATTCAAGTATTTCATCCAATTGGTCGATCACCCCGGCTACAGACCCTGGCGGCATGAACCAGATGATAGCGGCAAAGAACAGCACGAGATGGATGCTCGTACAGAACTTTAAGCTTGAATTGAAAATTTTAAATCTCATCATGTCCATTTCGACGGCTCTCATTATAGCGTAGTGCGGCTTCGATGTAAACAAAACAATCGCATGGAGACAGCGTGTGTCTAATCCGCCGATGGGATCCGTGTCTGCATGGATTTCAGCGATACGGTTGAGGGTTTTGCGCGGTCGCTCTGCCGGTCAAAACGACCCACGAGCGTTGTAAAAAATACCGGCACTTCTGATTTGATCGTGAGTTGCTTGCCGCTGAAGGGATGTCTGAAGGAAATCGATCTGGCATGAAGCGCCAAGCGCGGCTGCGAGTCATCTTCTTTCCCATACTTTGTGTCGCCCACAATCGGGTGTCCGATACCGGCGAGATGTACTCGTATCTGATTCTTCCTGCCCGTTAACAGGACGACTTCCAGCAGGGAAACTCTTTTCGTCATCCTGAGTACTTTATAGGCCGTTTGAGACAGCTTGCCCTTTGTGCTGTCAGACGTAGAGTAAACGTTATAACCTTTGTCCTCAGCCAGGTATGTCGTAATAGTTTCCGAGTTCTTCTCGCACCTGCCGTGAACCACTGCAAGATATTTCTTCTCTGTCTGTTTCCATTGCGCCTTCAAGCGGTGCATCGCGTCTTCGCTTTTTGCAAAGATGAGCGTCCCGGACGTGTCCCTGTCCAGCCGGTGTACGACGAATAGACGTTTTCGACATCTGCCGCAACCCTTGCGGATATAGTCCGTTAATATGGATTGAGCCGTGCGCGATTTTTCCCTCTCCGTAGCGACCGTCAAAAGGCCCGCTGGTTTGTCCACAACAAGAATGTCTTTATCCTCGTAAAGTACCACGAGCCCTTTCGATATAAACCTGGCGCCGGAAGTAGATCGTTTTCGCATAGCAAATGCTCTACCTTCGATTACCGGATGTAACCTGCACCGGCGATCTAACAGTTTATCTCCTCAGAATTTCTGATTGTAATCTTCAATTTTCAACGCAGCCTGTCGCTCATAACTTCAGAAGATCCATTGATCGACAAAAAAAATTATAACGGAAATTTTCAGTAAGATAAAGTGGAAAAGAAGGATATTTTTTGGGTATGCAGAATTCTGCTATGAAACATACGCTTCACATTACATCTGCAATTCCAGCCGTTCTTAGGCTCCATTCCCGCCCAGACGCCGACTACAATCAGTCCTGAGCGACTTTCGTGACAGCGACAGTCGCCCTCCGGTCAAAGACGAGTATTGAAATCAGATCAAATATTATATTACAACTTAAAAGAGCGGGGGCCTGGTAGCTCAAGTTGTCTTAAGATCGTTTTTTCCCGTATTTGATGAACGTGCCGTCCCGGTACTCTTCAAAAGCGGTCCGCAATTCCTCTTCTGTATTCATCACGATTGGGCCATACCAGGCCACGGGCTCATTGATGGGTTTTGCCGTTATGAGAAGGAAGCGGACGGCATCGCCTTGCGTCGAGACGGTGACCTGGTCGCCGTCGTCAAAAAGGACGAGCATCCCGTTTCGCACAAAGGAATCCCGCTGCATGTCAAAATAGTTCACTCCTTCGACGTGGTAAGCAAAGGGATCCTTCTCATTGCAGAAGAGGCCCTTTCCATCGATGACGTAGGCGAACGCCGTGTGCCCGCGCTTGGTTGTGTGGACGAATTCGGAATGGGCGGGGACTGTCACGTCGAGATACTCCGGGTCGGTTACAATGTCCCGGACCGGCCCCTGTTTTCCGTCCACCGTGCCGCAGATGATCCTGATCTTTGCTTCGTTCTTCAGCACGACCTCGGGGACCTGCGCGCTTTTTACGTCCCGGTACCGTGGGTCCATCATCTTGTGTGACTTCGGGAGATTGGCCCAAAGCTGAAATCCCTCCATCACCCCGTTGTCGTCTCCCCGGGGCATTTCCTGGTGAATGATCCCGCTTCCCGCTGTCATCCACTGCGTGTCGCCCGAGGTGATGACGCCCTTGTTCCCCATGCTGTCGCCATGCTCAACGTCGCCCGTAAGAACATAGGTGATCGTCTCGATGCCGCGATGCGGGTGCCACGGGAATCCCTTGATGTATTGATAGGGATCGTTGTTGCGGAAATCATCGAGAAGCAGGAAGGGGTCGAACATCGGGACATGGCTGTTCCCGAACACCCGGTGGAGGTGGACGCCGGCCCCTTCGATCACGGGTTTGCCTTTCAAGACCTTGCGTATCTTTCTGGTGGTTGTCATGGTTGACCTCCGTAGAACGCTTATGCGTCATATGAATCGATGTCAAAATGATATGCCCCCATCCGGAGACCGGTTCGCCGCTGCTCAATATAGCTTTAACAGGTTGTGGAAATAGTCTTTGAGCCGTCTCCTCGCGATGACATTGTGCGATTTTTTCAGGATCCTGCTAATAAATCTATTGTACCTTTTTTTTCGAGATGATGAAGGAATAGGTGGATGAAGATAAAAGTGGCTTAGAAATGTTCATACGATGGTATGAACGTGCATATTCGAGGGACATCTTTTCGGGCAAGCTTGCGGAAAGTACCGACACTGCAGAATACGGTATGTCAAGAAAGGGCAGGAGAGACAATTGAACCGCTTCTACTCCTCCTCCAATCCGTACTTCTTGAGCTTCCTCCACAGCGATACGCGGTCGATCCCGAGAAACTGGGCCGCAACGGTCTTGTTCCCGGCGACCTCCTGCAGGACCCACTGGATATAGGCCATTTCCTGGTCTTCGAGCGACGGGATCTTTCCGTCCTTCTTCCTGAACGTGCGGATGCTCAGCTCCCGCAGGTCTTCCGGCAGGTGGGCGATCTCGATCCTCGCGCCGCTCGCGAGGGCCACTCCCCGTTCGATAATGTTCTCGAGTTCCCGGACGTTGCCGGGGAAATCATAGTTCATCAGAAGGTTGAGCACTTCGTGCGATACCTCCGTGATCTCTTTTTTCATGAGCACGGAGTACTTCTTCAGGAAGTAGTACGTGAGAAGCGGGATATCGTCCTTGCGCTCGGACAGGGGAGGGATGTTCAGGGAGACGACGTTCAGCCTGAAGTACAGGTCCTGCCGGAACTTGCCGCTCTTCATCGTGTCGTGGATGTCGCGGTTCGTCGCTGCAATGAAGCGGACGTCCACTTTCAGGGCCTCGGTCCCGCCGACGCGCATGACTTCCTTCTCCTGAATGACCCGAAGGAGCTTTACCTGCGCCGACGCGGGCATCTCGGTCACCTCGTCGAGGAACAGGGTCCCGCCGGACGCCATCTCGATGAGGCCTTTCTTCATGGCGTTCGCGCCGGTGAACGCGCCCTTCTCGTGTCCGAAGAGTTCGTTCGACAGCAGTTCCTCGGTAAAGGCGCCGCAGTTCACGGCGAAGAAAGGGCCCCCCGAGCGCTTGCTGTTGAAATGGATGTAGCGGGCGAAGAGCTCCTTGCCCGTGCCGCTCTCGCCGGTGATGATGACGTTGCAGTCGGTCGGCGCGATCTGGCGCGCGGTGTCGAGCAGTCGCTGCATCGTGGGATCCTGGGTGATGATCTTGACCTTTCCCTGGTAGGTTTCGAGCTGCTCCCTGAGTTGCCGGTTCTCCTTCTTCAGCCTGATCTTTTCCGCGGCGTCCTTGACTATCTTTCTCACCTCGTCGAGCTTGAAGGGTTTCGCGATGTAATGGAACGCGCCGTGCTTCATGGTGTTGACCGCGGATTCGAGAGTGGCGTAGCCGGTTATCATGATCACCTCCGTGTCGGGATACAGCTCATGGCACCGCTTCAGAATCTGCATGCCGTCGACCTTTTCCATGCGCAGGTCGGTAAGCACAATGTCGAACTGCTGCTCTTCGAGGAGCTTGACGGCGTTCGCCCCGCTCTGTGTCGCGGTCACGTCATAGCCCTCTTTTTTCATGACGTGCTCGAGGTTCTTGAGGGCGACCCTCTCATCGTCGACGATCAGTATCTTTGCCTGGTTTTCCACGTTATGACTCCTTCATCGGCAATCGTATGAGAAATGATGTTCCTTTGCCCGGTTCGCTGTCCACCGCGATGCAGCCGTCGTGCTCCTTTACAATCTCATGGACGATAAAGAGACCGAGCCCCGATCCCTTGCCCACCTCCTTTGTGGTGAAGAAGGGATCGAAGATCTTCGGGATTATCTCGATCGGTATGCCCGAACCGGTGTCCTGGATTTCGATGTCTACGGTGTCCTCCTCAAAAGGGCATTCGCCGCGGTACTTCAGGTAATTGTAGATCCCGATCCTGTCGTCTTCGGTGTCTTCAATGGCAAGCTGCCGGTGCGCGATGATCGATATCCTACCTTCCTTCGGGGCCGTAGCGTCTACGGCGTTCTTTATCAGATTCAGGAAAGCCTGCTGGATCCGCTGCTTGTCGACGAACACGGAGATATCGTCGGGCACGTCGAGGGTAACGGTGATGTTCGTCGGAATGTCGCCCCTGATGAACTGGATGGTTTCGTCGAAAAGCTTTCTCAGCGACAGTGTCTCCTTCTTGAACTCCCTGTCCCGCGAAAAATCGAGGAGGGAGCGGACGATGTTCCGGGCGCGGTCGGTCTGGTCGTTTATCTGCGCGACGAGTTCCATGACGAAATGCGGGTTCACGGGCGGGGATGCGGAGGGACGTTTGTCCTTGCTTTCCTGTTCTCTTTTCCCTGTTCCCGGGCCCGCGACCCACGATCCCAGGCACTCTTTTAATTCTTCCGTGAGGATCTGGTTGGACGACGAAATGTTGGAAAGGGGATTGTTGAGCTCGTGGGCTACGCCAGACAGGAGCGTGCCGAGGGATGCGAGCTTCTCCGACTGGATCAGGTGCCGCTCGTGGAGCTCGAGTTCCCGCAGCATTTTATTGAAGGCCTTCGTAAGCGAGACGATCTCCCGATCTTTTGAGTTGATCGATACCCGTTCGAATTTTCCCTCGGCGATCACGCCCATGCTCTCTTCCAGGGATTTCAGGGGCCGCACCACTATCCGCGAGAGCACCTGGCCGATGATGATCGCCAGAACGGAGAGAGCGGCGATCGAAAGGACGAGGATGCCCTGGTGCCGCGCGAGGAGGGCCTGGAGATTTTTCCGCTCGCTTTTTGAAATCGCCTCGGCAGCGGTAATGATGTCTTTTCCCTTTTTCCTGATGCTCTCTTCCAGAACAACGAGGTGAAGCCCCTTCGACTTCGCTCCCGAATACTGTTCCATGAGGGCCTTGTACGACCCGAGGTTGTCCCTCAGCGTCTGTATCTGCTCCGCGCTGGCGATGGTGCTGAAACCGGGAATGCTCTCCTCGAGGATTTCCTGCGCCCTGGTTACATAGGTTATGTTCTCCTCGTAATCGGGTCCCTTGGCGTAGAGGAAATAGTTCTTCTCGAACCTTCTGATCTCCAGGGTGGTATCAAAAAAATCCGATATGGTCTCGCCGAACATGATCCGCTTTTCAACAAGCCTCAGTTCGATGAACATGAACAGCGACAGCCCGACGATAAGGACGATGATGGCGTAGTAGCCGAGCGTGATCTTCTGGCGGATACTCTGGGGGAAAGAAAACATGGTGGATTTTACCATCATCTATTGCAAAAAGCAACAGAGGACGCGATCTGCGTAACGTAACAGGAAGGAAAAATCAGGAAGGGATGGTTCAGGGCAGGCGGGTCAGCCCATCTTGCTCTCCTGCAATATGCGGATGCAGACGGAATGACGGAATGTAAGTCGTCATGCCTTTTGACTTATGATTGTCCCGGTAATTCCTTTTCCCTCGTGACAACCAGGTCGGCCACTTCGTTTACAGTATCGACCAGACGGATGGTGATGCCGTTCGAAGCCTCGTCGGTTAAATCTTCAACGTCCACCCGGTTCTTGGCGGGAAGAATGACGGTCTTGACGTTGGCGCGCCGGGCGGCCAGGATTTTCTCCTTGACCCCGCCCACGGGGAGGACCCTGCCGGTGAGGGTTATTTCACCGCTCATGGCCGCGTCCCGTTTCGCCGGACGTTTTGTAAGGAGGGATATAAGGGCGATGACCATGGCGAGCCCGGCCGAGGGCCCGTCCTTCTGGATCGCTCCTGACGGCACGTGGATGTGGATGTCGTAGCGCTCGAAAAAATCCTCAGGAATGCCGAGCGAAGCCGCGTTGCTCCTCACGTAGCTCAGGGCGGCCTGCGCCGATTCCTTCATGACGTCCCCGAGCGAACCTGTCAACAGGAGCTCTTTTTTTCCCCTCATCATGGCTGCTTCGACGAAAATGATGTCCCCGCCCGCCTCGGTCCAGACCAGGCCGGTCGTGACGCCGATTCGGTCCTTTTCTTCGACCACTTCGAAGTAATACTTTCTCCGGCCGAGGTAGCGCTCTACGGCATCCGGCGTTATGGTCACGGCGCCTAGATTTCCTTTTGTGTCGACCAGTTCTTTGGCTACTTTTCTGCAGACCGACGCAATCTTTCTTTCGAGGTTCCGGATGCCAGCCTCGCGGGTGTACTCGCGAATGATCCTGTCCACTGCCTCGCGCGTGAAGACGGGCGGGCGCTCAGTCAGCCCCTTTTCCCGTATCTGGCGCGGGATGACGAACAGTTCGGCGATGCGGGCCTTCTCTTCATGGGTATATCCGGAAAATTCGATGAGTTCCATGCGGTCCCTGAGCGGGGAGGGGATGTGTTCCATAATGTTCGCCGTGAGGATGAACATGACGCTCGACAGGTCGAAGGGCACGTCGAGATAGTGGTCGACAAAACTGTGGTTCTGTTCCGGATCCAGCACTTCGAGGAGCGCCGAGGCGGGGTCTCCCTTGAAGTCGTGCCCGATCTTATCCAGCTCGTCGAGCATGATGACCGGGTTGGCGGATTCCACTCTGCGGATTTCCTCGATGATCCTGCCGGGTTTCGCGCCGACGTAAGTCCGCCGGTGGCCGCGTATCTCGGCCTCGTCTTTCATACCGCCCAGCGATATCCTTGTGAATTTTCGTCCCAGGGCTCCGGCAATAGACCTGCCGAGCGACGTCTTCCCCGTGCCCGGAGGGCCCACAAAGCAGAGGACGGAACCCTTGGTGCTCTTTACGCGAGCTTTCTTTTCCAGCGCCTGTTTGACCGCTGCGCGGACCTCTTCGAGCTGGAACGGTTTTGCGATATACGAGAAGGCCCCTTTTTTCGTGGCCTCTATAGCCGACGGGATCGTGGCATACCCGGTTACGATGATCACTTTCGCGGCCGGATATTTCACGGTGATCTTTTCGAGAAGTTCCATCCCGTCGATGGAGCCCATTCTGAGATCGGTGACCACGACGTCGAACTCGAAGGCATCGAGCGCCCTGAGCGCTTCTTTGCCGTTCGAAGCGGTCGTTACGGCATAGGTTTCCTTTGTCAGGATATGGGCCAGGTTTTTCCTCGCGATCTCTTCGTCGTCGACGACCAGAATCTGCGGCTTCCTGTCCCTATTCAGCACTTTGACCGCAAGGTGCTCCAGAACGCGCTCCTTGGTCCTCCTCAGACCGTAATGGTCCTCGTTCAGTATTCTTTCAGCGCGGGCGATGTCGAGATTGTCCTCGGTCTTTCTGTTCCACGGAAGGCAGACGAGATAGTCGATATAGGTGAGCCCGATCGTGTATTCGGCAGACGAAGAGTTTATCTTTGTCAGAATTTCAAGTTCCTGCTCCGCAATCTTCTCGACGGACGGCGGCATAGCGGCCGCGGCGATCTTCTGGCGCAGCTCTTCGATGATTGTTTCCTGCTGGCTGTCGTCCGATTTTTTGAAAAATTTCACGGTCCGCCCATCCTCGCAGTTTCCCGATTGAAGCCGTGATGTGCACTCGACGAGAGAAAGCTTTTTTCTCCAACAAAATTCACTATACCACAAAAAAATGCCGTCCACAACAGGGCCGCTTTTTTCCGGCAAGCGTCTAGTTTTAAGAGCAGAAAAACAAAATTGTTGCATTTTGCAATATAGGTTCGTTTTTGTATCGATTAGAATTATTCTTTTTTTCAATAATATGGTTGCATTTAAAATTGAACTATTGCTTTTTGAAACAATATTTTCTTGAGGTTGGTCTTCATTTTAAAATTTTAATTCTGCGAATACAATGACTTATATGTTTGTTTCATTGTGGCACGGTACTTGATAACAGAAATAGTAAAAAGGGAAAGGAGGTACACGAACATGAAAGAATTTATCAAAAGGCGCGAAACGGAAATGGCTGCTGTTGCATTCGCCGAAGAAGGCGAGTTCGAGACGGCGCGGCAGCTGATAAGAGAAATACAGTCGAGAAAGACCGATCGTCCGTCCGCTCACAAGCGTACGCGGCCGTCGGAAAGGAAAGTGTTGAGGGCCGACTAAGAGCGGAGGCTTCCTGTGCCGCTCCCGAGGTAGCAGGGAAAATGGTACATAAGATCAACAAAATGATCGACAAAATTGAAAAGGCGCTGACTGCGGGTTCCTTCGCCGAGGAAGGAGCGTTCGGCCAGGCCGAAGAGTTGCTGAAACAGGAACGAAGGGTACTGCTCGCCGTGAGGCGCGGGCAGGTGGACGCCGGGACGTTGAAGTACGCCGTGAACACCTGCATGCGGGTCAGGGCGGGGCTTGACATCCTGTATCTTTCGCGGGAGCTCGCGTCCGGCGCTGATTCGGACCCGCTGCTCCGCGATTTCCTGTCAGAACTCAGGACCGCGGGGATTGAGTATGCGGTGACGCACAGGACCGGCTGCATGAAACAGGAAATCATCGATTACACGAATGCCAAGAGCTCCGTACTCTTCGTCGTCATCGAGTCGTCGGAAGGGCTCGACGTTGATTGCAACAGCGGGGACAGGAGGCTTTCCGACCTGTGGCAGGACCTCAGGTGCCCGCTCGTGGTGGTTGCGGACAGCATGCGCGCGTGAGAGAGCAAACGGCTTTATCTCGGAGCATAACCCTATAATTCAAGGAGGAACACAGTGATGGCACACAGCAGCACGAAAAAGAAACCGGTCGGCAAGATGCTGTTCATGGGAGTCGTCTCCATGGCGCTGTACGCCGCGCTCCTGTCCAACCAGGACATGGTGAACGGCACGTTCGGCAGGGGCGGGCTCTATGCTTTTTTGCCCATAACACTGGCGTTCGTATTTTCGTTTGTACATGGCCAATTCACCGGTCATTTCTGGACGGTCATGGGTATCGAGGCGGCCAAAAAAAAGAAGGAGGTAAAATAACATGCACGACGTCATCGGAACAGCGGCTAATTTCATCAACCTCGACACCATCACTGTCCTCTACCTTTTCGGTGTGGGCTTTGTCGGGGGTCTCGTAAGCGGATTTATCGGATCGGGCGGGGCTTTCGTGCTTACGCCGGGCATGATGAGCCTGGGGGTCCCCGGGCTCGTGGCGGTCGCGAGCAACATGTGCCACAAGTTTCCCAAGGCGCTCGTCGGGGCGATCAAACGGGCCAAGTACGGCCAGGTCGACGTGAAACTCGGTATCGTGCTCGGCATCTCGGCGGAAGCAGGGGTGCTCTACGGCGCCCACATCCAGGAAAACATCAAGAAAGCCTTCGGCGATGCAGGTTCGAACCTGTACGTGAGCGTGGCCTTTGTCGTGATCCTCGCGCTGGTGGGCGGCTTTGTGCTGCGTGACGCCTATAAGACTTACAAGTCGGGCAACGTGCTCGAAGAAGAGAAGGCCGGCAAGCTGGCGCGCTGGGTCCAGTCAATCAACATTCCGGGCACGATGGTCTACTTCAAGAGCCTGAACGCCCGCATTTCGGTGCTCTTTACCGTTCCTCTCGGTTTTGCGACGGGCATGCTGGCGGCTACGATCGCCGTCGGCGGCTTCATCGGCGTCCCTTCGATGATCTACGTCATGGGCGCGCCCAGCCTCATGGCCTCGGCCACTGAGCTTGTGATCGCATTCGTCATGGGTCTCGGCGGCTCGTTCAAGTACGCCATGAGCGGGCTCGTCGATATCCGGCTCGCCCTGATCATTCTCGCGGGCTCGCTCTTCGGCATTCAGCTCGGCGCCATCGGCACCACCTACGTCAAGCCGTACATGATCAAGGTCGTCATGGGCCTGATCATGGTCATCGTGCTCTTCAGCCGCGGGCTCATGATCCCGGTGTACCTGTCCCAGCTCGGCCTCATCCAGAAGCTCGGCGACGGCACGGCCGGGTTGCTCAAGACCACGAGCTTTGGTATAATGATCGCCGCATTACTGCTGGGTGCCATCATCGTGCTGCGTGCCATGATGCAAGGGCGCAGGGAAGAAAAACTCAGGCTCTCCGAGGGAGCGCTGGAGCATGGGAAGATATAGGAAACTGCTGGTGGCCGTTGACGGCTCGGAGTCAAGCATGAACGCATTGAGGGAATCCTTCAAGCTCGCGCTCAATGAAAAGAGCTGGATAACGGTCACTTCAGTTGCTCCTCCCTTCGAGGGTGACCTGGAATTCGTGGGCACGAAAAACATCCTGGAGTCCCTGAGAAGGCCCTGCGAGGCCGCGCTTGCCGAAGCACAGAAGATGGCCCAGGCGGACGGCGCGCTTATCAAGACCGTCTGTGAGGAAGGCCCTCCCCATGAGCGGATCGTCGACCTTGCCGTTGCGGAAAACGCCGATCTTATCATCATGGGCAGAAAAGGCCGGACCGGTTTCGAGCGGGCGCTGGTCGGCAGCGTCACGGCGCGGGTCATCGGCCACAGCGAGCGTGATGTGCTCGTCATGCCGCTTCGGACAGCGGTGGGATGGAACAAAATCCTGATCGCGACCGATGGGTCCCGATTCAGCATGACTGCAGCCGCGAAGGCTATAAGTCTCGCCGAATCATACAACGGCGGGCTCATTATCATCTGCGTGGTAGATGTCCCGTCAGAATTTTACGCCGAGGCCCCGCAGGCCATGGAGGACCTTGTCAAAAAGGCGAAAAGCTTTGTCGAGGGGATCCGGAAGCAGGCGGAAGAAGCAGGAATCAAGGCGGAGACGTTCATAGCCGAGGCAGAAGCGTACCAGGCGATCATCGACCTCGCACAGCGGAAAAAAGCGGACATCATCGTCATGGGGTCCCACGGAAGGACCGGCTTGAGAAGGCTCCTCATGGGAAGCGTGGCCGAAAAGGTCATCGGACACGCCGGGTGCCCCGTGCTCATTGTCAGGTCGTAATAACAGCCGCAGTGAATTTTGCCAGGCTGAAGCAGGGACGCCGACGATGCGTTGCTTCGGCCTTTTTCTTTTGTGTTGCACGGGGAAAGTCTCTGTGTTAAAGTACCATACCGGTAACAAAAAAACCATGTCACTCAAGAAAAAAATAGCAATCAGTTTTTTGATAAGCGCCGCAATCATCGCCGTGCTTACGGCGTTTGAATATGTCAATTTCATAGAAATCAAAAAGGAAACCCGGTATCTTGAGACGACCGATACGATTATGAGGAAGTCCCTCCAACTCCGGCGGCACGAAAAGAATTACTTCCTCTACAGTACTCAGATGGCAAAGGAAGAATCAGAGGCGGTACATGACTACGTGGGGCAGCTCAGGGACATACTGACAAAAAACCCGCACATCGACCGGAAGAATGAACTCGCCTTGCGGGACCGGATCAACGAATATGAACAACGATTCAGCACCATCGAAGTCGCGGTTCGCGGCCTGACGAAGGCGTTTGAAGGGATAAAACCCGCGCACCGGAGCCATGCCGAGTTCTTCCCGATGATAGAGTCGACGTTTCTCGAACGTCCGTCTCAGGCGGCTGATGTCCTCGAAAAGGGGTTCCTGCTTCCCTCAAATCACGCACTAATCTTCGGGCTCAGGAGGCTCGACGGCGACATTGCCGCACTCAGAAAAAACGGTGAAGATATCCTCATTATTTCCAAAGAACTCGACAAAGTTGCAAGGGAAAACACGGAGACGGTTATCCGCATTTCCCAACTGGCCATCCTTGTGATCTTCCCCATTTTTTTCATCGTCGGCATCGGGACCCTTTTTTTCATCAGCGGCAGCGCCGTCAAGAGACTGATGCTCCTGATCAAGGTAATCGAAAAGACCGGCAAAGGAAACTATCCGCACATTTCCGTTTCTTCTTCCGAAGGCAACGCTCATGACGAGGTGGGACTGCTGATCGACAAATTTAACGATATGGAGGACCAGCTTGCCCGGAGAGAAGAAGAACTCGACCGGAAAAACAGAGAACTCATGCAAGCGAAGAAGCTGGCCGCAATCGGCACGCTGGCGTCGGGCGTGGCGCACGAACTCAATAACCCCCTCAACAATATCTATCTGTCGGCCCAGGTGCTTTTGAAAGAGGCGAACGAACATATTCAGCCTGCGGTGAAAAACGCCCTCGGCGACATCGTCGGCCAAACGCTTCGGGTGAAGAGGATCGTCGGTGACCTCCTCGAGTTCGCGCGCGGCAGAAAACCGCAGGTGGAGGACGTGGAATTACAAGGCCTGATCGACCATTCCTTCAAGCATCTCAAAATGTCTCACTCCCTGGACAAGGTACGCTTTTCCGTCGACTCCTATCCCGAACGCGTGTGTGTACAGGCCGATCCCGCGCAGTTGGAGCAGGTTTTCATCAATCTCTTTATGAATGCCGTCGAAGCGATGCGCTATGAAGGCAGTCTCCGGGTCTCCATCAAAAAGTCGGATGAATCAGTAACGATGAAAATAACCGATTCAGGATGCGGCATCCCGAAGGACTCCCTTGACAAGATTTTCGAGCCTTTTTTTACAACGAAGGACAGGGGCACGGGGCTGGGGCTGGCAATCGTGTTCAATATCCTGCAAAAGCATAACGCTGAAATACTGGTTGAAAGCGAACCGGAAAAGGGAACAACGTTTATTATCATATTCCCGGTGAAACAGACGGGGGCGGGAGGGGTTGTTTCCGGCGCCGTCGGAACGTCCGTTAACGACGCCGGGGAGAACTGAAACGACCCGAGGTTTGCGGTCATTTATCTCTTCCGGCTCCGGCCGCCCATAAAAGCCCTCTTTACAACGGTCACGGCTCTTACCATGCTCAAAAGTTCTTTTTCTTTTGGGGTTGCATGAGGAGGACCCATTATGGTAAAGTAATGCCGTGGTTGCCAAAGCCGTGTCACTTAAGAAGAAAATAACCATCGGTTTTCTCATCAGCGCCGCCATCATCGCCATCCTCACGGTATTCGAATACATAAATTTTGTGGAGATCAAGAGGGAGATACGATACCTGGAGACAACGGACCTTGTGATGAGGAAGGCCCTCGATCTGAGACGGCATGAAACCAACTATTTCTTTGCCAAAAGTCCCCAGCAGGTCGCGGAAGAATCGAAGGCCGTACATCTCTGTACCAAGGAAATGCAGGATATCCTGGCAGCGAACCCCCACATCGACTGGAAGGATGAACTGGCCCTGCGGGACCGGTTGAAGAAGTACGAGCAGAGGTTTGATGAAGTAGAAGCGTCTGGAGAGAGCCTGACAACTGCATTTGATCGTATAAAACCCTCATATCGTAACTCTGCCGAATTTTCCCTGTTCATGGAATCGGATTTTTTGCATCGCCCGTCGGACGCGGCGGATATTCTCGAAACGGTGTTCATGCTGCCGCCGGACCACAATCTGGTCACGGGGCTCAGAAAACTCGATGCGGAAGTCGGCACGTTGAGAAAAAACGGCGAGGACATCGTCGTTATAGCCAATGACCTCGATATCGAAGCGCGTGAACATGCGAAGACCGTGACCCGCGTCTCGCAGACGGCGATTATCATATTTTTCCCGCTGTTCTTTATCGTCGGCATAGGGACGCTGTTCTTTATCAGCGGCAACGTCGTGCGACGATTGATGCTCCTGATAAAGATAGTGGAAAAGGCCGGCACGGGATGGTACATGCATCTGTACGATCCGCCGTCAAAAGACAACGTCCGCGATGAAGTGGGGGTGCTTATAGACGAGTTCAATACCCTGCAGGGACAACTCGCACGAAGAGACGAAGAACTCGACCGGAAAAACAAAGAGCTGATGCGGAGTAAGAAGCTTGCCGCCATCGGCACTCTTGCGTCGGGGGTGGCACATGAACTCAATAACCCCCTCAATAACATTTATCTGTCGGCTCAGGTGCTTTCAAAAGAGGCCGGCGGTGCCCTTCCGCCCGCAGCGAGAGAAGCCGTGGACGATATCGAAGGAGAAACGCTCAGAGTGAAAAAGATTGTGGGAGATCTCCTTGAGTTCGCGCGGGGCAAGAAGCCGCAGCTCCGGGACGTGGAACTGATCGGGTTGATCGGCAGCTCTTATAAACGCCTCTCCGTGTCTCCTCAAGTCCTGAACGGCATCCGTTTCTCTATCGACGCCGATCCGCATCGTGTTTACGTACAGGCCGATCCCGCGCAGTTGGAGCAGGTTTTCATCAACCTGTTTACGAACGCGGTCGAAGCCATGCATGGTGAAGGGGACATCCGGACATCCGTCAGAAAGTCGAACGGATCAGTGACCGTGAAGGTGTCCGATTCGGGCAGCGGAATCCCGAAAGACTCTCTCGATAAGATTTTCGAGCCCTTTTTCACCACAAAGGACAAAGGCAACGGTCTGGGACTGGCCGTCGTGTTTAATATCATACAAAAACACAATGCGGGAATACTGGTTGAAAGCGAAGAAGGCAGGGGAACGACGTTTATTATTGTTTTTTCCGATTGACTTGCGTATACACGCCCCGGTCCCCGTCTGCTTTCCGGAGACACACGGAATTTACTCGAGGATGAACGCACTGGATATAACATAACCAGGAAAGGAAAACCATGGCTTTTAAGATACTTGTAGCTGAAGATGAAGAAATAACCCTGAAGCACCTCATGAATACTCTTGCCAAGGAAGGGTATGACGTGACCGGCGTAACGAACGGAACGGAAGCGCTCGAGAACATGGAAACCCGCGCCTATGACGTGCTCATCGCCGATATAAAAATGCCGGGTCTAACCGGCATCGAACTCCTCGACACAATCAAGGAAAAACAGCTCGATACGGAGGTCATCATCGTGACCGGATTCGGGAGCATCGGGTCGGCGGTGGATGCAATGAAAAAAGGGGCATACGAATACATTACGAAGCCCTACGATCTGGACGAACTCATCCTGAAGGTGAACAAGATCCGGGAACAGAAGACCCTGAGAAAGGAGAACATCGCCCTTAAAACATACCTCGGAATGGATAAGAAGGCATCGATCATCGCGAAAAGCGAGAGCATGAAGAACATCCTCAGCATCATCGAGGGGATCAAGGACTCCGATTGCAACGTTCTTCTCACGGGTGAGACCGGCGTGGGAAAGAGTCTCCTGGCCAAGATCATTCATTTCACGAGCAGGCGCCAAGACATGCCATTCCTCTCCATAAACTGCGCGACGCTGACCGAGGAACTTCTCGCCAGCGAGCTGTTCGGCCACGAGAAAGGGGCGTTCACCGGAGCTCACAGGACCAAACAGGGTCTCGTAGAGATCGCCGACACGGGCACTCTGTTCCTTGATGAGATCGCCGAGATGTCTCCGAACCTCCAGGCGAAGCTCCTCAAGGTGATCGAGGAAGGCGAATTCTACAGAGTCGGCGGCACACGGCCCATCAAAGTTGATGTACGGTTTATTGCGGCGACGAACCAGAACGTGCGGGCGCTCATCTCGGAAGGGAGGTTCAGGGAGGACCTCTACTACCGGCTCAACATCATGGAGATATTCACCCCGCCGCTCCGGGAGCGCAGGGAGGACATTTCTCCGCTGTGCAGGTTTTTCCTTGAAAAACACCTCCCAAAGTCCCGCAAAAAGATAAGCGGGTTCTCCAAAGACGCAATGGACATCTTCATGACGTACAGCTTCCCGGGAAACGTGCGGGAGCTTGAGAACATCATCGAGCGGGCGATCATCCTCGAACGGGATTCTCTCATTACCCCCGCGAGCCTGCCCCAGAGCATCAAGATGTTCCAGATCGATACGCTCGAGCCGGACAGGATCAAGACCATCGATGAATTGAACAAGGAATACGCGGAAAAAGTGCTCGATATGTACGGCGGCAACAGATCCAAGACGGCCGAAGTGCTCGGCATTTCGAGAACCAGCCTGTGGCGCATACTGAAAGAGGCTGAAGAAAGTTAGACCGAAGGCTGCAATCGCTCACAGCATGGCGAGCACGGTCAGCATGGCTGTGGACCAGATTATATCGACCGGCAACAGCAGATCGCAGGTTGAATCGAACAGCAGATCAACGCGGGCCGGGAACTCCTCATCCTCGATCCAGAGCGTGAGAACGACCGGGACCCTTGGAAAAGGGAAGAGCTTCAGCGAAGCGTCGCCGTAATTCATGATTTCTCCGGCAAGCGTTTTCCCCTTCTCGATAAACCCGCTCTTGTTCGTCCCGTATTTCAGCTCCAGCCTGTCAAGGGGCAGGAGGTGCGACCCCCTAGTAAATATATCCCCGCCTTTGATGTTCTGAAGCTTCACGAGACGTTCCGTGCAACGAATGTCTTTTGCGCTTACCAGATACCACAGGATTGAGAGCTTGAAGAAATAACCGAGTTTATGAAGGATCACCTCGCTTCCGGGTGAGGCGCTCGAAATCGTCCTTTCCTTGGGTGAAACGTCGAATCTCATTCCGAGCGACGTCACAGCGTATTTTTCCGTCGCTCGGTCATAGAAGGCGGACGCGGCCTTGCACAGCTTGTCCGGATCCAGCGTCGACAGAATCTCCCAGGCTTTTTCTTCACCGGGATTATTCGGTTCAGTCATATTTTCCCCTTGTCTAAAACCAATTTTAATCGCGAAAGACGCGAATGCACGCTTAACTTTTTGCTGTAAAGAGGTGCAAAATTTTTCAAAAAACAGATATTTTTTATGTATATTGCACCTTATAGTAACAGATTATTCAATAAATTTCAAAAATACAAATCATGTCCAGTTTTGAAACATGAAAGAAAATGCCAAATAGTATATTTCGCTATTACTTAGCTGTCTCTAAAAAATGATGTTTTGCCCTCTAAATAAAGGGTAGAAACTGACTTTCTGCTTCGCGTGAAATTCGAAATTGATACTAAATTATTTGTCTGATGTTCATAATAGTTAAAATTTGAAACAATATAATTTGGCATTAAGTTATCAAATGTTTTAAAAACAATAACTTAAAAAATGGCATTCTCATTGCAATATGTAAAGGCAAAGTTCGAACATACTGGAGTTTGAACATGCAAGGAGGTCAATTCCAATGGGAAAGAGACAGCTTTTATTTGTCACATACCGCGATGAGAATCTCGAAGATGGGCTTTCATATGCCATTGAACTTGCAAAGGCGATGTATGAAGATATCGCGCTTCTGCTCGTTCACAAGAAAAACACCCTGATGGACAAGATCGAAAATCTGATGACCGCCGTGAGTTTCGCAGAGGAAGATGACCATGATACGGCTCGACAGGTTGCGGCCGGGGATTCTCCCGACGCACGCAAGCGCCTCGATCAGAAACTCGCCGAGCTGGTAGAAAAGTGTCATAAGGAAGGCATTCACGTTCATGTCCATAACACGGGACTTGACGCGGTCTCGGGCATCAGGACCTTTCTCAAGCAGAATTCGGGAATCGACAAGGTTCTGTTGAGCCCCGCTGTGACCGAGAAGGGCAATATATCGTCCAAGGATCTCAACCGCTTGGTCAGGACGTCGTCGCGGCCTATCGTTACCATGACAAAACAGGCCTGCTGCGTGGCCTGATACACGGTCAAAGATTTTTTGTCCATGCATGCATGAATGTACGGCATAGGGTTTTTCCATGGCCATGGACCCTGTACAGATAATCATATCGGATAAAGGAGTGGGTGCAATGTATCTTTACTTGCCTGTTGCGTTAACGAGTATCAACATCCTGATTCCCGTGGGGCTCGGGCTCGCCGTAGGGCTGCTTTCCGGTCTTTTCGGCGTAGGCGGAGGGTTTCTGATGACGCCGCTCCTGATCATGTTCGGCATTCCGTCGACCGTGGCCGCGGCCACCGACTCCAATCAGATCGTTGCGGCATCGACGTCCGGCACGTATGCGCACTGGAAGGTGGGCAACGTTGACTTCAAAATGGGGCTCTACCTTCTTCTCGGCGGGTTCCTCGGCGGCCTTGTCGGCGTCCAGGGCATCAAGGTGCTCAAGGCCATGGGGAACGCCGACTTTGTCATCAAAATGACCTATGTGCTCATGCTCGGCATCGTCGGCTCCTATATGCTCGTCGAGAGCATCATGAGCATGAAGAAAAAGCCGTCCGTTGCCGAGTCCAAACAGCAGAAAGAATCGGGTATGGCCAAATTCCTGAAGTCCTTGCCGCTCCAGACCCATTTCGAAAAATCCGGCGTCACGCATTCTGCTCTCGTGCCTGTTATCCTCGGCGGCTTTGTCGGCATCCTTGCTGCGATCATGGGTGTGGGCGGCGGGTTCCTCATGGTGCCGGTGATGGTCTATATCCTGCGTATGCCGATGCACGTCGTGGTAGGCACGAGCCTGTTCCAGATACTGTTCACCTGCATCGAGGTCACGTTCCTCCAGGCCTATACGAACCACAGCGTGGATTTCATCCTTGCCGTGCTCCTGCTCCTGGGCTCCACAATCGGGGCGCAGGTTGGCGCTGTCTTCGGCAGGAAGCTGAAGGGCGAACAGCTCAAGATACTTCTTGCGCTCATCGTTCTCGTGGTCACGATCAAGATAATTTTTGAACTCACCTTAAGTCCGTCATTACTCATCTCTCAGGCAGGAGGGCATTGATAATGAAGAAATTCAAAATTCAAAGTCCAAAATTCGAAATAACGGTATTCCTTGCTTTTGCATTTTTCGTTTTACATTTTACATTTGATAGAACCGCCGCTGCTGAGTTGACGGCCAAGGCGAATCATGACCACATCCAGATCGACTTCTTTTACCACGGCAGCACCGTGAGCGTAAAGGGCGTGGCCGACGCCGGTACGGATCTGGTGATCAAGATAACCTCGCCCGAAGGCCATCAGGTGCTCAAGAAAAAAGGAAAGGTGGGAGGGCTGCTGTGGATGAACGTGGGCGATTTGAAGTTCGAACATGCGCCCAACTTTTACAGCGTCTACAGCACGGGAAAGCTCGAAGATATCCTGAGCCCTGAAGAAATGGATAAATACACAATCGGTTATTCGTCGCTCAAAAATCACGTGGAAGTTACTCCGGTCACCGGCGACGAAGAGAAGACCGCATGGTTCAATGAATTCCTGAAATTCAAAGAAGCGTCGAGCCTCTATGCGATGTCCTCGAACAAGATATCCACTACGCCTCTCGACAACGGCAGGCAGGAATATTACATCATGACCGACTGGCCGTATCAGGCGACACCCGGCGATTATCTCGTTACGGTTTATGCGGTGAAGAACAAGAAAGTGGTGGAACAGGCGGAAACCAAAGTGAATGTTGAGCAGGTCGGGATGGTCAAATCCCTTGCCGGCATGGCCAGGAACAACGGTGTTCTCTACGGTGCGCTGTCCGTACTTGCCGCGCTGTCGGCCGGTTTCGGCGTTGGACTGATATTCAGAAAAGGCGGGGGAGCGCATTAATGTACAATTCAATCGTCGTGGGGTATGATGAATCGGAGTCGAGCAAGGCTGCGCTGAAAGAATCGTCACTTTGGGTAAAGAAACACGGGGGCAAGGTTTTTATGGTCCATGCCGTGTATTTCGATAAAGAGGAATTTGCCATCCTGCCCTCGCAGATGGAGAAACGGTTCGAGATAGGTACGAAGATCTGCCTGCAGGCAAAACAGGAGATTTCATCGGAAACAGGCGTTGAGTCCGAGTCCATGGTCTGCGAAGGAGAGCCGCCCGACGTGATCGTCGAAACGGCCCAGGGGAAGAACGCAGACCTAATCGCCCTCGGCACCTACGGAAGAAAAGGCCTGAAGAGGCTCTTGATGGGAAGCGTGACGTCGCAGGTGGTGCTCAATGCTCCCTGTGACGTGCTGGTGGTGAAACGGCCGTGCAGCGAATGTACCGGCAATTACACGTCCGTGTTGCTGCCCTTCGACAAGTCGGAACTCAGCAAAAAAGCGTTGCTCCGCGCCTGCGAGCTGTCGAAGATGGACGGTGCGGCGGTCACGGTCCTTTACGTAATCCCCCGCTATGAGGAGATGGTGGAGTTCTTCAGGTCCGATTCCATCAAAAAGAGCCTTTATCGGGAAGCCGAGAAAGTCGTCGGCGAGGCAAAAGCAATCGCCTCGGAGCATGGTGTTTCCGTTCGAACCGAAATCCGGGAAGGGCATGAAGGGGACGAGATCGTGAAGGCCGCCGAGAGGCTCGAAAACGATCTTATCGTCATGGGTACGCACGGATGGAAGGGAGTGAGCAAGGCCATCATGGGGAGCACGACGGGAAGCGTAATCACCAATGCTTCCTGCCCCATCCTGGTGGTGAGGTGAGCCATGAGAGGGTACAGAAAGGTTCTCATCGCAATGAACGGGTCACGGGAGGTTTTGCACAAAGGCATACAACTCGCCCGAGACGAGAAAACGTGGATCACGGTCGTGAAGGTCATCCAGCCGTACGAGGGCGACTTGAATCTGACCGGGATCAAGAATATCGGCGACGTCCTCGACAACGGCGCACGGAAGGCCGTTGAGGAAATTCAAAATGCATCGGAAGCCGAAGGCGCACTGGTTAAGATGAGACTGGAACAGGGCGACGTAACCGAAAAGATCGTGGAAGTGGCGGCAGAGGAACAATGTGACCTGATTATCATGGGTGCGAAGAAAAAGAAGAGCATTTTCAGCCGTCTCTTCGGAGATCATGTCGTCGAAAAAGTCATCAACCGGGCGCCCTGTCCGGTATTTGTTGTCGGAATTTAGAAGTAAACGATGAAAGAAGGAGCAGAGAAAAGACGCGTATCTAAATCGATACTGTCGTGAAGGACCCAGGCACCGGTCATAATGGCAGGCGGACGTGCCTGTCAAGGGCCGTTTGAAAAGACTCCCGGGCCGCGGGATAAGCTCGGTAAAAGCATTCAGGAATTAGGAAGGCTCTGAAAACGAATCGATAGATTCCGTTCGTATTGAGGCAAGAGACGAATCCTGACCACCTGCCGTCAACCAAGCATTTACGGAAAGGCCGGGAGGCGCGCCGCCTGCATCCTACAGCGGCCTTACTGAAATCGCAGCCGATCTCCCGTGACCAGGGAAAATCCTGAAAAATTAATGACGAATAAGACCGCAGTGAAAGGTCGATTGGTGGTCTGCTTTTCGGAGCGCTGTGCAGGTTTTTGAAAAAATGTCTGATGTCATGTTCAAAAAAAAGTTTGAACGGCTGGTGAGAAGAGGGATTCTTACCGACGTGGAATTAGAGGATGCTGTAAAAAAGTCAGCGACCGTGGGTAAATATCCCGAGGAATGGTTACTTGAAAAAGGCGTTCCGAAGCACGAAATTTTGTTCAGCCTTTCAGAACATTACGGCCGCCCTTTTGTTGAATTCGATGAGAACGTGGCCGCGTCCTACTTTCTGGTCCTGCGGCTCGACCTCGAGCACCAGAAGAAGGCTTTGTGGTTTCCGCTCTCCGTGCGCGAGCAGAGGGCCGAGGTCATCGCCTTCCGTCCCGATGATGAGCGCGTGATCGAAGACGTTAAGAGAATTCTGGGAGTGGAGCAGATCGATTTCCGAATCGCCTTTCCCGCGGACCTCATCCGCATCATTGAACACAATTTCGACGTGAACTGCAATTTCCGCATCTTCGGCGGCCGGACGCCCCTTGCGCGCGTGAGGACCTTCTTCGCGTACCGGCGATCGACCTTTGCGCATTACCGGACGCTCTTCGCGAAGGGGAGAACGGGCCTCGCTTTCGTCCGGACGGGCGTCTCCTTCATCGTCATCGCTCTCCTGTTCCTGCGCGTCCTGGGCTCCGGCTTTTATCTCGTCCTCGAAGCGCCGCTCCTCGTCGCCGGCATCATTATGGTCTATGACGGGATCAAATGGTATCTGCCCTCACGAAAGATCGCTGCGAAGCCAATTGATGCCACCTGCACGGAGCCGACGTGGGGCACCTGCGTGCTGGAAGCAGCGATATCCGACGGTCGCCCTCCTGTTATCAGCCGGGGATCCGTCACGGACGGCGCCGCCGAACTCAGGGCCGACTGGGAGAATCTCTCGCCGGTAATGCGGCGAAGGTACCTCGCGAGCGACCGGACCGACATGGCTGAGGAGCGGACCTCGCTTGCCGGCCACCGGACGAAGCTCGCCCGAGCGCGGACGGGACTCGCCTTTACGCGCACCGGCATTACCTTTACCGGACTCGGGATAGGGTTGATGCGGCAGTTTGAGACGAGCAGGTGGTCAGCGTGGTCGGTCTTCGACGTCGCGCTTATTGCTGCAGGCATTCTCATGTCCGCCGAGGGCTTTTACTGGTATTTCGGCGGTCGCAAGTCCGGAATCGAAGGGTTACGGTCCGTGTTCGCGGCACTGAACAAGGAAACGATCTGGGACCTGGTATTTCCGCTCGGACACAAACGATCGGGACCGGGCAAGGACGGTCCGCCGGTTACAGTGAACCAGAAGCCCGGCATCTGGGCCACGACAGGCCACGCTTTGGAACGGACAGTACTTGCCGACCGTCGCGGCGTCATGGCGAGGCTCCGGACGGTTATGGCAGTGTCGCGGACGGGCATGGCGTACGTCAGGACGGGCATGAACATTACGTCCGTCGGGGCGGGACTGATGGCCTATTTCGGCGTTGCCTCACCCGGCTGGACGATCTTCAATGCCTTGCTGATCGTCGGCGGGCTTGCACTGATCGTCGACGGATACCGCTGGATGCTTCCCACCGAACGCATGAGAAAGGAGTACCCGTACTGTTACGGGGATATGGAGATAACGATTCCCGATTACGGAAGACCAAACTCTGAATGGGGGACGGTATCTTTTAACCACCATGAAAAATGAACTGATGAACGGCGATCTCGCCGAAAATGCGGTTGGGGCCGGCTCGGAATTCTCCCTTCTGGTCGAACGGGGGCTGCTGAGCCAGGCTGATCTCGAAGAAGCGGCAAGCAGAGCACAGGCGCGGGGCGTCAATCTCGAAAAAGTCCTGCTGGACGAGTACAAAGTAGCCAAGCAGGACCTGCTCGTGGCGCTTGCGAAATATTACAACTGTCTCTCCATTGAATACGACGAACGCTTGCCGATCCCGCCCGAGCTTCTTGCCGGTCTCAGCCCTGACTCGCTCTCAACGTACCAGTGGATGCCGGTCATGAAGGACAAATCGGGCACAGTCGTCATCGCCGCGAGAAATCCGGAAAGCGCCGCGATGCGGGAAGACGTGAAGAAACATGTCAGGGCGGACCAATACGAATTCCGGGTCTCGCTCGATTCGGACATCCAGTGGTTTATCCAGGACTTTCTCCATGCACGGGTAGGCCTTTTGATCGGCACCGAGCGCACGGGCCTCGCCTTCTGGCGCAATACGATGGCGCACTGGCGGACGCGGATGGCCTGTTACCGGACGGACATGGCGAAAGCGAGGACCGGCCTCGCCTTTCTGCGGTGGGGCCTCGGCACTATCGCGCTCTCCAACGCCCTGCTCAAATCAAAGAACATCGCGTACGATCCCGTCCTCTATTTTTCCGTGCTCATCATCGGGATCGTGATTTCCTTTTACGGCCTGCCGGTATACCTGAATGTGCGGAAATCGAGGATGACGCCGCCCGGGCATCAAACCCTCGTCGAGGTGTCCGCGGCCACGATCCAGTTCCTGGAAAATTATCATTTTATCGAGAACACGGGAATCAAGCGGGAGTCCCAGGGGACGATGCTTGCGCGGATGGGCGACTTCCTCGCAGACCACAGCACCTATCTTAATCCCACGCCTTCGAGCAAGACGCGCACCATGTTCGCCCGCGAGCGGAACGTCCTGGCGGCCCAGCGGACGATCGCAGGCTGTTACCGCACCATCTATGCCCGTGCCCGGACCGGGCTGGCTTTCATCCGCACAGGCATGTCGTTCCTCAGCATCGGTATCGGTATTATCAGCTATTTCGGTTTTGGTCTCCTTACGTCGTTCAACCTCTGGCTTATTGCTGCGGGCATTCTGCTGCTTATAGACGGAGCCCTCTGGTACTGGCCGGTAAGAAAGGAACAGGCTGAGGTCCCGAGGGGAATAGCCTATCCGGAGTGACCGGCACAGGCGGAAACACTTATGCATATTCATATCCACTTCCTCATCCATTATATGAGACATGCCAGACTGCTGGTCAGTAATGCGCGTTTCTTCGGCACGCTGCTGTTCATGTTGCTCTTCAGCCTGCTCCAGCTCGTCGGCTCCGAACCGGCGTCTGCCATGCCTGCGGCGAAGAAACGCCCTGTTGCCATCGGCTCGTTCCACCCCGGCGGCGCGGTCGCCCTGGGGGAGTATTCCGGCCCGGCCGTGGATTCGGGCCATTGCCCGGCTCCCGACGTCTTATCCCGGTTCAAGCCGGGGATCGTTACGGTCCCGCGGATGAACAGGATTCCCAAGCCCAAAAGCGTCTACCGAAGTTTCGCCCGTGCGCCAGGCATCTCGCATGGCGGCGAAATATGACACTTGAGTTGTTTCTTTGACGGGTTTATATTATGTCTATGAGAGGAGATGCCAATATCATGAAAAAGTTCTTACAGTTTCCCCATCCGTTCTTTTCCGCCAGGCCAACCTGGAAGTGGTTTATCCTGATCAACGTTCTTATCGGCGCGACCATGTCGGCCTTGGACGTGAGCATCGTGAACGTGGCCATGCCGACTTTGAAGACCGAGTTCAACACGTCGATGTCCGTCATCGAATGGGTGGCTATGGCGTATATGCTCACGCTGACCATTTTTCTTCCCTTCTTCGGAAGACTCGCCGACATGTTCGGCAGGTCGAAGCTGTACAATGCGGGTTTCGTCGTATTTACCGTAGGGTCGCTGTTTTGCGGTATGTCGACATCCGCGTTCATGCTCATTGCAGCCCGTGTGCTTCAGGCAGTCGGAGCGGGCCTTCTGCAGGCGAACTCAGTCGCCCTGATCACGCAGGCCTTCCCGGGGAATGAACGGGGCAAGGCAATCGGCATTCAGGGCGCCGTTCAGGCGATTGCCATGGCAGTGGGGCCTTTTGTAGGAGGCGTCTTGATAGCCACAATCGGCTGGCGGGCCGTATTCTACGTCAATATCCCCATCGGCATACTCGGCACGCTTGCCGCTCTGTATATTCTTCCGCCCAACCAGAAGACCGATAAAAAAGAAACGATTGATTACCTGGGCACCATATTCTTCGCTTCGGGCCTTGCCTTCCTCGTGCTGACGTTCAACGAGGTCGTGAACCTGGGATGGGGTTCGTACACCATCATGGTCTATTTCATACACGCCTGTATTCTGCTCAGCCTGTTCGTCCTCACGGAACTGAGAGTCGAGCATCCGCTGATCGATCTCAAGCTTTTCAAGAACAGCACGTTCCTGATCGGCAACCTGACGGGCATGATGTCCTATTACGTCCTGTTCGCGGTCCTGTTCCTGATGCCTTTCTATCTCGAAAAGGTGCTCAATTACAGCCCCGCGCTCACCGGCAGCCTGCTTACTCCGATTCCGCTTGCCATGGCGCTCGTCGCGCCCTTTGCCGGGCATATTTCCGATAAATACGGATCAAGGATCATGACAACGAGCGGCATGCTGGTGTCCGCGATCGCCTGTTTTGCCCTCTTGTTCCTGGGTGTACATACGCATCTGTCGCTCCTTGTCGGTGAATTGATCCTTCTGGGCGTGGGCATGGGCCTGTTCACGCCGCCGAACAACAGCGCGATCATGGGCGCCGCTCCCAAGGAAAAACTGGGGCTCGCCGGCGGCGTATTGAATATGATGAGGTCCCTCGGCCTCATTTTCGGCGTCGATATATCAGGGTTGATCTTCACCAAGCTGGAGCATAAATACCTGGCCGACAGCGGCTATGCCAACGTACAGCACATCTTCCGCAACAACGGTATCCCGATTGATGTAAAAGACCATGCATTCATGCGGGGCTTCATCGTGGTGATCGGTGTGCTCATGCTGTTGAATGTAATCGCCGCGTTCCTTTCTACCGCCAAAAAGGAGCATAAGAAAGTGGACGCCGCGGCCGCCGAAGCAGCAAAGGAATTCGAAGGCATCTAACATCATTGAAAGAACTCTCCAAACCCGCTCCTGGCTAAGCCGGGGGCGGGTTTTCTCCAAAGTCCGTCATCTCCGGGTGTGAGTCGGACAGGTGATTTTACCGACAGCTCCCCGATTCCTGCTCATATTTTCGGGATGCGTTTCGCGGAAATGAACGGCATCTCGCCGGGCTCTTACCCGGCGCGAAGGACTTTTGCTCAACGGTGTCGATGGTGATTTTAAAAAACCCCGACTTCAGGCTCTCGCGGGCCCTTCCGATCACCGGGGTCGATCTATAAGAACCGTTCTTTATCTACGGAGTTGCAGCATACCAATTAATGAGATGCTCGACGGTACAGATTTCGGGATCAGGCATCAGCCAGATCGAAGGGAACATGATCACGGTGACCGTCCCGAAGGGTGAGATCCGGAAAATCGCGTTGTCCTATGACCCGAAATCACGACACCCCTTTCTGCAGTTTCTCGCGGGTTTTGGTCTGATCGTCACCGGACTGGTTCTGATTATTGCCGCTTTCATCATGGCCGAAGGCGGAGTCTTCCCGGTTCAGATAAAATCCTTTACCATCAGAATTCCCTTGGCGCCTATTGTCCTTTGGGCCATGGTCGGAATAGGCCTGTGGCTTTTGATAGGCGTTTTTCGGGGAAGATACAATTTTCTTGTCAAAACCGAAAAGGGAACCCGGAAGATATTTTTCGAGGAATCGGCGGACATCAGAGATATCCGCCAATTCGTGATGAGGGCAATGCATGAATTCGGATATGACATTGATGTATCAATTATGGATACCATGCATTTTTGACCCTCAGGCCGGCACGCCGACGGGCACAAGGGTCCGAACGGCATAACCCGGACGCCGGCTCTCAGGATTTCCTAGCCAACTCCTCCAGGTCCTTCCTCCTCGGGAATTTCTCTTTGCTCTCTGCGGGCGGGAAAAACGGCAAAACACAGATACGCCGGGGAAGCGTATTGCGGAACGGCGTCCTGGCGGAGAACGGTAGCACAAAAACGCAGGAATAGAGTATAATATCTGAAGTATGAAAATAGAAAATAAGATCATATTCTCCAACGTCTTTAATCTGGCGTTGATCATTCTGATAGGGCTTTTCGCCTATCAGAACATGAACCTCGTTCTTACAAAGCTCAGGTTCGTGGAAATCGCGGACGACTTGAACGCCTCATTCCTCGAGCTGAGGCTCTCGGAAAAGAACTATTTTCTTTATCATGACAAGACCGCTCTCCTTGATATAAGGGAAAAAATAGACAAGACTATGCAGTCGATCGATGCCGTGAGCGGCGACATCGTCCGTGCAATCGGAAAGACCGATCTGGATCAGCTGAAAACATACCTGACGAAGTATTCTGACATCGTAGAAGAGATCAGAAGGGGCGATCCCGGGAATGCGGAATTGGCGGCCGACCTCAGGACTGCGGGCAAGAAACTGAAGGAATTTTCCGATGCCATCACGCAGCTCGAGAGGAGGCGGGTCAACGATATCATTGCAACGTCGAAGAACGTCATGCTCGTCTCTTTTGTCGCCGTGCTCCTTTTGGTGATCGCGGCGAGCCATTTCATATCGCAGAAGATAATACGGTCTCTCAGAAAAATAGAGCGGCTTACGAAATCCATCTCCGAAGGAAATTTTCACAAGATCGAGGGGGACGTCCCTCAGGACGAAATGGGAGCGGTGATTCAAGCGCTCAATTCCATGTCCGAAGAACTGAGCCACCGCGAGGATGAACTCATCCAGTCGAAGAAACTCGCCTCCCTCGGCATCCTGACGGCCGGCGTGGCACATGAACTGACGAACCCTCTGAACAACATATCGATGATCGCCCAGACGTACGCTGAGCTGTATGAAAACCTGAGCGCCGATCAGCGGGTAGAGTTCATGAACAAGGTGGAAGGCGAGACGGAGCGGATACGGAAGATCGTGAAAAACCTCCTTGATTTTTCGAGACCCAAGGACGCGAACCTGAAAGAGGCCGACATCAATGCCGTGATTTACAAGACCATGGGCCTCGTTCAGAACATGCTCGACGTGTCCAATATAGATACGAAGTTGAATCTGGCTCAAAAACTGCCACACGTGTACATCGACGAGCACCAGATACAGCAAGTACTGGTAAATCTGATCACCAACGCCGTCCAGGCCATGTCGTCCCGCGGCAGTCTCTACATAGGTTCACGGCGGGGGCAAAACGGCAGCTCCGTTGAGTTGACCGTCATGGACACAGGCAAGGGCATTCCGCCCGAATACCTGCCCCATATCTTCGACCCCTTTTTCAGCACGAAAGGCGATGGGGGGACCGGCCTCGGCCTATCCGTGAGCTACGGCATCATCAAGAACCACAAAGGCGATATCAGGGTCGAGAGCAAGGTCGGCGTCGGCACGACGTTTACCATAGAATTCCCTATTTACAAGAAAGAGGAGAGAGCAGATGAACAACTACAGAATCATGGTAATTGACGACGAAAAGATCGTGGGAGACATGGCGAAGATGTCGCTCGAGCAGGAAGGGTATGCCGTGGAGACGTTCCTGAACGCGGAACCCGCCCTGGCGCGGCTTAAACAGGAGAAGTTCGACGTAGTCATTACCGATTACAAAATGAAGGGAATCGACGGGATGGAGGTCCTGAGGACCGTGAAAAAGCTGTATCCCCAGACGAAGGTCATCATGATCACGGCCTTCGCCAACCTCGACGCGGCCATTGAGGCGCTGCGGGGGGACGTGCACGATTTCTTCCCGAAGCCCGTAAAAATAAAGGAGCTCAAGGAATCCATCAAGCGGGCCCTGGCCGCTTAAAGTATCTATGAACGCAGTCAAGAAACATGCACCTGCATTCTTCGCGCACGGAGCGGGGCTGCTCAAATCGGCCGCCGCCTGGGTCTTGCGCAGGCCGCTGCTTCAGCGGTTTTTCAGAGCACAGAGGGACTTTGCGCTCGTTTTCCGCCGTTTCAGGGAAGTGCTCGACAGCAACAACCGTGCGCTCGAGATCATCACAGACATCGGGGAAAAGCTCGGGGGCGAATATCTCTTTGACAGGGTCTATGTGCGGAGCGCCTACGCCGATTTGTTCACGCACATCGCCAATTCCATCCAGAGCTTCGATGTACTTACGGGAAACCGCTACCCGACGCTCCACGACGTGTTCACACGCATCGACGGCCGGATCAGGAGCATGATCGAAGAGACGCCGTCACCGGCCGACCTCGTGCTGCCGTTCGAGGACATCACACCCGAACGGTCACGTGACGTGGGGGGCAAAAACGTCCATCTCGCAGAAATGAAATCGGTATTAAAACTCGCAGTGCCCGACGGTTTCGCCGTTTCCGCCGCCGCCTATGACATATTCATTAAGTACAACGGACTCGAGGAAGCGATCGCTCGTCTTGTAAAAGACGGGGAAATCGTTGAATCCGAGCGTAGTGCACTTGAGTACCGGATCGTCACGGGTGAGGTCCCTCCGGAACTCGATGCGGCCATCGGGGCCGCCGTCGTGCGAATGCGGGATAGACACCGGGAGTGTTCGCTCGCCGTCAGGAGCAGCGCGGAAGAAGAAGACGGCGACTACTCCTTCGCAGGCCAGTTTGAGACCGTTTTGAATGTGGCCTGTACGAAAGATGATGTGGTTACGGCGTACAAAAAAGTAGTCGCGAGCCTCTTTTCCCCCAAGGCGCTTGCGTATCAACAGCGGATGGGATACACGCCGGGCGCGCTGGCGATGGCCGTGGGATGCGTCCTTATGGTCGACGCCGTAGCGAGCGGTGTGGCGTATACATCCGATCCCGAGGGCGGGGACAGGCTGCTCATCAACGCAAACTGGGGACTCGGCGTGTCCGTTGTCGAGGGCAGGACCGATGCCGACCTCTACACGGTTACGAAAGACCCGGAACCGGCGGTCGTCGACATACGGCGCGGCGCGAAGGAACTCATGGTGCAGACCGCACCCGCCGGCGGTGTCCGCGAGGTGAAAACGGCCGTTGACCTCAGGGAGCGCGTCTGCCTTACCGACGAACAGATACGGGAATTGTCGAGGCAGGCAGTGGTGATCGAAAGGTACTACCGGAAACCCCAGGACATCGAATGGGCGCTCGGCAGGGACAACAGAATATACGTTCTCCAGGCCCGGCCGCTGAGGATGGTTACGGGAGAAGAGGCGATCTCTTCGCCCCAGGCGATACCCGACGACGGTAAGTACCCTGTGCTTCTGGAAAACCGGGGGGTCATCGTGCAGAAAGGCGTCGGGGTGGGCAGGGTCTTCATCCTCCGGCGTCTCGAAGACCTGGAGACCATACCGAAGGGGGCCGTTCTCGTAGCAAAGCACGATTCGCCTCATTTTGTGAGGGTCATGCCGTCCCTGTCGGCGATCATCACGGACACCGGGGCGCCGACGAGCCATATGGCGTCCCTTTCCCGCGAGTTCAGGGTGCCGACGATCGTCAATGCAGAAAACGCGACGGAAGTGCTGAAGCAGGGCCAGGAGGTCACGGTCTCCGTCGAGGACGAGGGAAAGGTCAGGGTCTTCGGGGGAAGGATAAAGGGGCTCGTCGACAGCGTGCGACAGAATTTTTCGAGGCTCGAAGACCTCTACGAATATCGGAAAAAACGGTACGTCCTCCGTTATATCTCGCTGCTCAATCTCGTCGATCCGCTTCTCGACGACTTCTCTCTGGAAAAGTGCAGGACCATGCACGACATCTTAAGGTTCATGCACGAGAAGGCGGTGTCGGAACTCGTCGAGAGTACACGAAGCAGCGGCGCGTTCAAGAACCGTAAAACCGTGAAGCTCGATCTGCCCATTCCCACCGGCATCTTAGTGATCGACATAGGAGGCGGTCTCGATATGCACGACGGTAACGACACTGCGCGGTTCGAACAGGTCTCCTCGGTGCCGCTCAGGGCCGTTCTTACCGGCATGATGCATCAGGGCGTCTGGCATTCGGAGGCGATCGCACTCAAGGCTGGAGACTTCCTGACGAGCATGATGCGCATGTCGGATATTGTCTCCGACGGCGAGAGCTTCGTCGGATATAACATTGCCGTAGCCTCGAAAGACTACATGAACATGAGCCTGCGGTTCGGGTACCATTTCAACATGCTCGACTGCTACTGCAGTGAAAACAGAAGAAACAACCACATCTATTTCCGTTTCGTCGGCGGAGCAACGGACATTACGAAGCGCTCGCGGCGGATCCGTTTCATCGCCGAGGTGCTGAAGGAATACGGGTTCAATTTGAGGTCAAAAGGCGACCTCATCATCGCCCGTCTCGCACAGATCGGCCGCGAGGAGATGATCGAAATACTCGACCAGATCGGAAGGCTGATCGCCTATACCCGGCAGCTCGACGCCGTGCTGCATGACGACGGAGCAGTTGAACGCTACGTGAAGAACTTTTTATCCGGATCGTACGATCTTTCGATGTGAAGAGCTGTTCATTGCACGCTGAAACGTCAACAGCGGTGCAGGGGTCCCATCAAGCCGGCGGCCCGCGCCAAGAATGTCGCTGAGATGGAGAAGATCAACGATGCCTGCAAACAATGATAAAAAAAACATATCGAAACATATACTGCCGACATCATCGAACCTCCTCGGCCTGTGCTTTTTGATCCTTACTCTCAAGAGGTTGTGGAGAGGGGGGGACATGATAAAGTTCATCGACAAACTGGACGGTGTGACGATACTCATTTTCCTTTGTGCAAGCATACTGTCATACGCCTCGATGCGCGCGAGACGGCGGGGAGAGCTTTATGAAAAGATAGCGGACCTTGTGTTTCTCGCGGGTCTGATTTTGCTGTCGTCGCTTGCCGTGGCAGTGGCATTTGAACTCGCATGACGTATTTTCCAAAATTCGTCAAAAAGGCGCGATTGACGGCCCGCTTCATGATCTGCGTATTGACAAGTTTGACAAGTCATGAAGAGGGCGGCTATAATAGTGACAAAAAGCAGGAGATTCTGCATGTTCGGACTCGGTTTCCCTGAGCTGGTACTCATCCTCATCATCGTTCTCGTGGTCTTCGGCCCTTCAAAGCTTCCGTCGCTCGGCAGGAACCTCGGCGAGGCGGTAAAAGGGTTCAAAAAAGGACTTCACGACGACTCTGCTGAGACGCCAAAAAAGATGGGAAAGGGAAATTAAGAGGACTCTTCTAGACGTTGAGGAATCACTTCCGAGGCGTCATAGGGAGATTTACCCTTTAGGTCCCACAGTGCCGTCGATCACGAGGGCAGTTTTTTGGTCTCTTCTTCAATGAGGGTTTCGGGCTCGGCGCCGCTCAGGACCTGCAGCCGGTCGCCGAACTTCGCAAGCCTCTTGTCAGCCTCTTCGTATTTCGTCTTCGTATTCGTGAGATGTTTTCCCACCAGTTCGAAATCGGTCCTGAACTTCTCGAAATCACCCGAAAGCCTGGCGAGGTTCTTTAAGATCTCCTGCGCCTGCTCCTCGATGTGCATTCCCTTGAGCCCGAGGAGGATGGTCTGGAGGTAGGCGTAGAAACTGTTCGGCGAGGCCGGGATGACCCGTTTGGCGAAAGCGTAATTGAGGAGCGCCTTGTCGGTGTCTACCGCTTCGTCCCTGATGATGAGCTCGTAGTACACATTTTCCGCAGGGATGTACATGAGCGCGAAGTCGAAGGTCCCCTCATCGGGGAGGATGTACTTGACGGCGATGGCGTCGATGTGCTTCTTTACGTCGGCGATAAACTTTTTCTTCGCAGTTCGACGGTCTTCTTCGACTGAAGTTTCCACGACTCGTTTGAAATTTTCAAGCGGGAATTTCGCGTCCACGGGCACGAGGTTATGACCGATCCTGAGCACTGCGTCCACGACTTCGCCGCTCTTGAACCGGTGCTGGAGCGAATAGTGGGCCGGCGGGAATATCTGCGCCAGAAGGTCGCCGAGAAAGAGTTCACCGAGTCCGCCACGCAGCTTGGGCGAGCGAAGGATCTCCTGCAGGCTTGCGATATCTTTTCCTACGTCGAATACTTTTTTTGTGGCTTCACTCAGGCTGCCGAGCCCCTTGCTTACTTCCTGGACGACACGGGCGGCATTGTCCAGCCGTGAATTCAAATCACCGGTCGACTTCTGGAGCTGCTGGGCCACTTGGTTGAGCTGGGTATTGACCTGCGACGTGATCTGGGCGAGCTGCTGGTTGACCGTGGATTGGCTTTTGAGCATCGCCTCGGTAAGCTGGCCACGGAGAGACTGCACTTCCTGCTGCAGTAAAGAAACCGTGGGATCGGCCCCTTTCTTCTGCGACTGCAGAACCGACCAGAAAAGGATGAGAAGAACCGCCGCCAGGATTATGAGAATAGCTATCTGCATAGAGTTCAACGTATTGAGCCAGAAGTTGAGAGTTTTGAAGCTCTTGCATGTATTGCTCCAAACTCTGAACTGATTTACTGTATTTCCAGCATCCGGTCCAGCGCCCGCTTGGCCGGGACGCGTATTTCTTCCGGCACCTTTATTACGTATTCCATCTTTTCGATGGCCCGAAGAACACTTTCGATTTTCGTCCTTTTCATGTTCGGGCAGACCATTTCCTTGTTCAATACGTAGAACCTTTTGTCAGGGCTGTCCTTTTTAAGACGATGGAGGATGCCTTCCTCGGTGCCGATGATGAATTCCTTGTGGTTCGACTCCCTGCAAAAACGGAGCATGCCCGAGGTGCTTGTGATATGGTCCGCCAGGTCCTGCACCGCGGGAGGACACTCCGGGTGGACGACGAGAAGGGCGCCAGGGTGCTCGGCCCTTGCATTTTTTACGTCTATGATATCGAGGTGCGCATGGTGAACGTTGCAGAACCCGTCCCAGGAGATGATTTTCTTCTTCGTCCTTTTGGCTGCATAGGAGGAGAGGTTCCGGTCCGGGATGCAGATCACCGTATCTTCTTTGAGGGACTCGACGACTTTGACGACGTTTGACGACGTGCAGCAGATATCGCTTTCCGCCTTGACCGCAGCCGATGTGTTTACATAGGCCACAACGGGCACGCCGGGATATCTTTTCTTCATATCCCGGAGCGTGAACTCGTCAGCGAACTCGAAGGTGATCCCGAGCACGTCCGTGTAGAAATCCCTCCGCGTTTTGCGCGGCCCTTGCACCGTAACCATGTCGGCCATGGGGCAGCCTGCGCTGATCTCGGGCAGGAGCACGGTCTTGTCCGGCGAGAGGATCGAGGCGCTCTCGGCCATGAAGTGTACGCCGCAGAACACGATCACCTTGTAGTCGGTTTTGGCGGCGGCGCGGGAAAGCTCGAGCGAGTCGCCGGTGATGTCCGCGATGTCCTGGACCTCGGGACGCTGGTAATTGTGGGCGAGGATTATCGCGTTCAGGTCTTTCTTGAGCTTCAATATCTTGTCGCGAAGAACGTTGATTTCCTGAAAAGCCATGGCTATGTGATAATACCGATAATTACGTGTGCTTGTCAAATGGAAAGTGTTTGTACGTCGACGCAAAAAGAGTTCAAGAATGAATGACTTAATCTGTACTAAATTGTTTTTTTGTGATATATATTTTGAGTCGAATAGTGCTTTGAATTCGGTTATTATGCGTTAGTCCGGTGATCGTGTAAGCGCCGGAAAGAGTTTAACACTGGCCGGGTCAGGATAACAGAGTAATGACCTGACCGGGGGAGTGAATATGAAAAGAACAGGGCGCGCAAGATATTATCTGGCAGCGGCAATTTCTTTTCTTACTTTTGCAGTATATTTGATGTCTCTTAACAACGAATTTGTCGAGTGGGATGATGGCGTATATGTTTTCGAGAATCCTTCTATTCGTTCATTAAACGGCGCGTTTCTCAAGTGGGCATTTCTTGATTTTCACGCAGGCAACTGGCATCCACTGACCTGGATATCTCATGCCCTTGATTATGCTGTGTGGGGTCTCAATCCTCTCGGGCATCACCTGACAAACGCTTTTTTTCACGCAGTCAATACGTATGTGGCCGTATTTCTGATAATAAGACTTCTTGAACTGGCACGCGAGAAAACAAGAGCGGACGATGTTTTGCAGGATGAGCGTGTGATATTGGTAACGGCGGGAGTCACAGGCATACTTTTCGGCCTTCACCCGCTGCATGTCGAATCGGTGGCATGGGTTGCTGAAAGAAAAGACGTCCTCTGCGCTTTTTTTTTCATGCTCAGCATTCTTCAGTATATGCGTTATGTGTATGCTTCCGACGACAGCATCATTCAAAATAAGACAATCCTGCCTTTTTCAAACAAGCATTATTTTCTTTCTCTTGTGTTTTTTATTTTTGCCTCGTTCAGTAAGCCGATGGCAGTCAGTCTTCCCGCTGTTTTACTGATTTTAGACTGGTATCCTTTCCGTAAAATTCGCTCTCTGAAAACCTGCGTTACTGCAGTTGTCGAAAAACTTCCTTTCCTTATTCTGAGCCTTATTTCTTCGGTGTTGACCGTGCTGGCGCAGCGTTCGGGAGGGGCCCTTGTGCCGATCGAGTTCGCACCCTTGTCAACGCGGCTGCTCGTAGCCGCGAAAGCCCTTATAGCCTATCTCGTGAAGATGATGGCGCCTTTTAACTTAATACCATTTTATCCCTATCCCCTGGACGTGTCTCTTTTATCGTTTGAATATCTTTCGGCAATTGCGCTGGTGATCGGGATCACCGTGACTTGTGTCTTTATTGCTCGGAAACAGAAGTTGTGGTTATCAGTCTGGGGGTATTATGTGGTAACATTGATGCCCGTGCTCGGCATTGTTCAGGTGGGAAATCAATTCATAGCCGATCGATATTCTTATTTGCCCAGTCTCGGGCCATTCTTTCTCATAGGTTTAACGGCGGCGCTGAGTTGGAGAAAACTGCATATCGTAAAACGTCGGGAGATGTCCAGCATGGTGATCTCGGTCGCTGCCGTTGTTCTCCTGATTGTTCCTCTGTCTTATTTAACTATTAAACAAATTGGTATCTGGAAAAACAGCATCAGCCTTTGGAGTTCTGTTATTCAGCAAGAGCCTACGAGAGCACCCGTTGCCTATTATAATCGGGGCCTGGCTTATGGAAAAAACGGACAGTTCGACAAGGCAATGGAGGACTTCGACATGGCAATCGCCCTGGATCCATCCGATTCTCGATCGTATAACAATCGGGGAGTGATATACGGGCTGACGGGTTCATACGACAAAGCGATAGACGATTTTAGTGCGGCAATTCTTATAGATGAAACGTACGCCGTTGCGTATTATAATCGCGGGATCTTTTATTCCCGAACCGGCAGAAAGGAGCTTGCCATGGCAGACTATCGGAAGGCCTGCGAGTTAGGCAATGAAGACGGATGCGGACAACTCACGCTTCGCAAACAATGACAGCGAATCAGCTCTGACGTCATCCGCTGAAACCCTCCGTGCAGTGGATTCCATCTTTTGCGAGCATCTTCTTCCCGGCCGGCTTTTCTGTTGCGCCGACGAACGAATTCGGGTATTCTACCGCCATGACCGAGGTACAGAAGTTCCGCTCCGGCTTCATCGCCATCATCGGCCGGCCGAATGTCGGCAAGTCCACGCTCCTCAATTACCTGCTCGGTGAAAAGATCGCCATCATCTCCGACAAGCCCCAGACCACGAGAAACAGGATTCTCGGCATCGTGAACCGTCCCGGTGCGCAACTGGTCTTCATCGACACGCCGGGCATCCACAAACCTCTGCATAAGATGAACGAATACATGGTGAGTACCGCCCTCGCGACGTATAACGAGGTGGACGTGATCCTCATGCTCGTCGAGGCGACGGAGGAGCCCGGGGCAGGCGACAAGTTCATTATCGAGACCCTTGCGCAAGTGAAGACGCCGGCATTTCTGCTCATCAACAAGGTCGATCTCGTGAAAAAAGATCTGCTCCTTCCCCTGATCCAGGAATACAGCGCTCTTTATCCCTTCGCAGAGATCATCCCTATATCCGCGCTTGTGGGCGACATCGGGGACCTGATCGACTCCGTTATCAGGCGGCTCCCGGAAGGGCCCAGGTATTTTCCCGAAGACCAGCTGACGGACCAGCCCGAGCGGTTCATCGTCTCCGAACTGATCCGCGAGAAGATCTTCACCCTTACAAAGGAAGAGATTCCCTATGCTACAGCCGTGGTGATCGAGGACATGAAGGAAGAACCGGACCTCACGCGCATCAACGCCATCATCTACGTGGAGCGGGAATCCCAAAAGGGCATCCTGATAGGCAAGGGAGGCGCCATGCTCAAACAGATCGGCACGATGGCTCGGCAGGACGCGGAGAAACTGCTCGGGACCAGGATATTCCTTCAGCTCTGGGTAAAGGTCAAGAAAGGCTGGCGAGAGGATGAGCGCATGCTCAAAAATCTTGGGATCCTGGGTGAGCAGGAATGATGAGAGATTTCTGGCGTGTCGGACATGAATTTGCTTGACGGGGACGGACTGACCCTTGCCATCTGCTATCGCAATTGATAATCGCCAGTTGAGACTTCAGTTTGCATATGCGTCCCGATTATCGGGGCGGCTGCTGGCTGTATAAATCATGAAATCCAAAGTCGAAGCGATCATCATCGGCACCATGAACCTGGGCGAGGCGGACAAGCTCGTTACCTTTTTCTCCCTCGAACGGGGCAAGCTTAAGGGCGTTGCGAAGAACGCGAGGAAGTCCTTCAAGCGTTTCGGCGCCGGGCTCGAGCTCTTTACGCACTGCAGGCTCCTTCTTTTCGAACGGGAGCACCAGGAACTTTTGAGGATAGAGTCATCGGACATCATTGCGCCGGCCATGGGAATCTGCAGCGACCTGGACCGCACGGCCGCAGGGGCGGTGATGCTGGAACTCGTAGGAGAGTTCGCGCCTGAAGGGGAGTGTAACGAATCCGCATTCCGGCTCTTCGCTCGTGTCCTGCAGTTCCTGAACGCCGGTGAAGATCCTCATTTTCTGCTCCGCGTCTTCGAGATAAAATTTCTCTCGCTCCTCGGTTATCAGCCCAAGCTGGACCGCTGCCTTTCGTGCGGCAGGCAGCCGGAAGGGGAAATCGTCTTCCACGGCATGAAGGGCGGCGTGCTCTGCCCGGATTGCGTTGTCTCTTCAGGAGAGCCGCAGGTGCGGCTGTCCGCCGGCGCGGTCGGTTTTTACTACCAGGCGCTCAGGATGGACATGGACACCGTGTGCAGGCTCAAGCCATCCGCAGCCATCATGCAGGAACTCGAACGGACTTTCTCCGCCCATACCTTTCATATTCTCGGCAAGAAGCTCGACTCGATGGAATTCCTCCATTCTGTAAAATCGCTTTAAAAAAATATTGCAAAAAGGCAGATACGTTTTTTGCAGTAAGGTGCATAACATTGTTTTATTGCGCATAACAATGCGTTTTTATAGGAAATAGTTTCGTAATACATTGACAATGCAGGAAAAAATTGACTTTTTAAAAAACTTTAGTATAATGCGTTCAACTTTGACACATCTGAAACGATTGCAAAGGGGGGGATGAATCTTGAAGAAGACTTTCTCCCATATCATTGCCGATATCATTCAAAAAAAACAAACAGGACTGCTCTCCGCTGTCGTAAAAAACGGCAAACACCATTTAAAGATCTTCTTTGCAGGTGGAGAAATTTATCACATGGTGTATGGAAACCTCAGGGGTGCTGAATGCCTGGTTAATTGTGAAGGGCTCGAATTGTCGGAATGTTTTTTTGCAAACGACTTGAAAGTCACCGTACAAGATACCTGCGCCATCCCGACTGCAACGGTCGTCGAGCAATTAAAAAAGCTGGATAAGGGCGCGGACCTTGACGAAACTCCCCGGGGCATGGGAGAGGCAACCAACTTTGCGGACATACAAAATAAATTGAAGGTGGCCCTCATGCGGCAAGTAGGCCCTGTGGGAGAAATTATTTTTTCAGCGGCTCTTGAACAGTGGAACCCCGCTTCTCCTCCATCCAGACAAAATCTAGTCCAACTCGTCGGCCTCTTGAAAGAAAAAATAGAAGACGCGAAAAATAGAGACGAATTCGTGAAAGAGATTAATGCAATAATTTCGTAAAAAGGGGGACAGGTACATGGAAGACCAGGAAATCAAAGGAGGCATCAAAGGGAAAATTATCCGGATTATTTTAGTGTCGGAAATTCTCCTCACGATCGTTTTTGTGGGAATTGTTATCTATTCCTTTCAAAGAAACCTTCAGATCAGCTCACTCCAGACGATTTCAAATATTCACGGCATTTACGACAGCATCATGAGGAACGACACCAAGATGCTCTCAGCCGCTCTTGATGTTTTTTCGAGAAATGAGACGTGCAAACAGCTCTACAGCCAACGGGAGCGCGTCAAGCTCTTTGAGGCGGGGAAAGAGTTGTTTCTGAACAACCGTGATCGTTACGGTATAACGCACTTTTATTACATCAACAGCGATGATACCTGCTTTTTGCGCATGCACCAGCCCGAGCTCGCTGACGATGTCATAAACCGCGTTACGTATCAACAGGCGAAGAAAACGGGAAAGATGTCGAGCGGGATAGAACTGGGCAAGACCGCATTCGCGTTGAGGGTCGTATCTCCCTACCGCTACCAGGGCAAACAGATCGGGTTTATCGAGTTCGGCGAAGAGATTAACCACTTCGACGAATTAGTGAAAAGCGAGACGGCAAGCGATATACTGGTTCTCGTCAGCAAAAATTTGTTGAATGAGCAGGATTACCGGCTGGTCAGGCGGAACACCAGGCAGCGCGACGACTGGGACGATCTGAAAAAGTTCGTATTGGTGAGTGAAACCTTCGGTGATCGCAAGTTCTTTATTTCAAATGTTTTCAAAGAAGACGATGTTCAGTCGGTCAAGAACTCAACCTTTCTGGGTACCGTTAAGCGCGGTACGCGGGTCTTGATGAAGGGCGCGTTTCCCGTAACCGATGCAGCCGACAGACCGGTCGGCGTGGTGATGGTCTTGAGCGATGTTACGGCCCAGGTCAATCATTCAAAAGCCAGTATCCTGTACCTTATCGTAGCTGCACTCGGGTTGCTCGCTGTCTCTTCCTTTTTCACCTTCCGCTATCTCAACGGAGCGATAATCGTTCCTTTGATCGGTCTGTCCCGGCACGCCATCGATGTCAGTATGGGCAATGTCGAGAAGAAGATGGAATCCGACCGTACGGATGAGATCGGTTTGTTGATCCGCTCATTCGACCGTATGAGAGTAAGTCTCAAAATGGCGCTTTCTATGGTGACTAAAAAATAGTCTCATGAACGCCTGTCGCCTCAATGCCCCGTTCATGGCTTTTCGGCCGTGACACGGGGCATTCATTGTTGACCATTGTGAATGAAGGAAACACGATATCCGCGTACAGTTCCCGTGCTGATACGGTGCCCGGAACTGCGGATCGAGTCCCCGCCGCCGCGCTCTTATTTCTCCTCGTTGTGCGTTTGTGTTCGCCCCGTCTTTCGCAGGAAAATCTGTTCATTGAATATTGCTCGTCATTTGGCGCTTAGTTTGATGCAGGACCCGGAAATGTGATTCAAGTTACACTTTTTACGGTCTAAAAAAATGATGCGTTTTTCATAAATAACGTTTGCATTTGCTTTTGTTTTGGTATATTATCGACCGCAAGTCATCATGAAAACCCTCCTTACATATGTAATACTTTTTCCCTTTCTCATCTTTTTCGGCTGCAGCCATCCCAAAAATCTCCATCTCATCAGCGATCAGGACTCCATCGTAACAGGGCCTTCTCCAAGGGCAATTGCTGCGCCCGCGGTCGAAGCACCTCTCGAACCCGTCGCGACGTCACCGACGCCCATGGTAACGGAGAACGGCGAAGCTGCGCAGCCTCCGGTCGAGAATAAAAGCAACCAGGACGCAAAAAAGAAGGAAAACGGCGACGATGATCAGAGCCGCCTCGACACGGCCCTTGAACTCACCGAAACGTCCCAAGATGACTGGGCTGACGGCGACATGGACGATGCCATCGATGCTTTGGACGAGGCATATGCCTTGATATTGAAGGTGCCCGACACGAACCCGAAGCTGGCCCAGCAGAAAGAAGACCTGAGGTACCTGATCTCGAAGCGGATTATGGAGATCTACGCGTCCCGTCACGTTGCCGTGAAGGGGAATCACAAGGAAATCCCCATGACCATGAACGATCACGTGCAGCGCGAGATTGCGTCCTTTCAAACGATCGAGCGCGATTTCTTTATGGAAGCCTACAAGCGATCGGGCAGATACCGCGCAGATATCGTGAAGGCATTGAAAGAGGCCGGCCTTCCCGAGGAGCTTTCGTGGCTGCCCCTGATCGAAAGCGGGTTCAAAGTCAGGGCCTTGTCCCGCTCGCGCGCCCTCGGACTCTGGCAGTTCATCCCATCGACCGGGTACAAGTACGGGCTCAAGCGGAACACGTGGATCGATGAGCGTCTCGACCCGGCGAAGTCCACGGAAGCGGCAATCGACTACCTCAAGGAACTGCATGATATCTTCGGCGACTGGGCCACGGTGCTTGCTGCTTACAACTGCGGGGAGGGTTCGGTCGCCCGCGTCATCAGAGAACAGAAAGTGGATTATCTCGACAACTTCTGGGACCTCTACGAGCGGCTTCCGAGGGAGACTGCACGGTATTTTCCCAGATTTCTCGCGGTCCTCGCCATAATCAAGGACCCGGCCCAGTACGGCTTCACGCTGGAAGATCCCGACAAACCCCTGTCCTGCGAGACCGTCACCGTCGATCGGCCGATTCATTTAAAATCCATTGCTGATAAACTGGGGGTCGATCTTGAAGACCTCACGACGCTCAATCCCGAGTTGCGGCGCAGCGCCACTCCCGACACGCCCTATGCCCTCAAGGTTCCGGTAGGTAGGGCGGAAATGCTGACCGCGGCCCTTGATCAGATGCCGAAGTGGATTCCACCCAAGGTGGAATACGTGGTCCATCGCGTCCGGCGGGGCGAAACCCTCTCGCTCATCGCACTCAGGTACCGGACAAGCGCCCGGCGGATCATCGAGGCAAACAGACTCCGGGGCGGTCATTACCTGCGTGTCGGGCAGCGGCTCAAGATCCCGCTTAGAAGTACTACGTAAGAACGTTCCCGCAACACGAGAAACCGTGCACGCCGACGCTTTCGGCCCGGCTCCGGTTATTCCCGCAACATAACGATTGTTGCTCCCCACCCTCCCTCATCTTCTCCCGCGGTACGATAAGAATCGACATAGGGCAGTTTTTCAAGAATGGAACGGACTGTCTGCCGCAGGGTGCCGCTCCCCTTGCCGTGGATAATGCGCACCTGCAGGATGCCGCGCTCGCGGCAGGCCTCCAGATAATCGGGCACGAGGTCTTTCACGTCTCCCGGATGGAAGGTGTGGAGGTCAAGAATGCCGTTTATGGGAAATTCAACAGGCTTGTCGGGCATTATGATCTCGATAAATCCTGCGTGGCCTCCCTTTTCCCGAGGGAGGGATTTTCCCAGGGGCGAGGGGAGGGTGATCATGATTTCAACAGGACAAATTATTGCTTTGGGATGTCGTATCTATCATGGAGAGCTTGATACGCACAAGAGGGAATAGAGGACATTCCATAGTCCCTTATGCACGGTTCCTTTGTGTCAATAAATACCGTGCTGATGATCGATTTCTTTGTATATAAAGCGGGAAATATCCGCGATGGTACTGTCAAGATATTCGGGAGTGGGACCTGAGGTCATCACGCACAAGAGGTAGGGATGATTCGGATAATAAACAATCCCGCAATCATGCAATTGTTTGATTCCGTTTATTTTCCGCAACCCAAACTTATGCGCGACCGCAATATTGAGAGGCACTCCCGCAACCAACCCTTTAGTGTAATCAGTTTTTGACAGAAGCTCCAAAGCTTTTTCGGACTTTTCCTTACTCAGGTATGAGGCATTGAAAAGAATGCGGAAAAAAGATGAATACTGTTCCGTCGACAGCACGTACCCGCTCTGGTCATTCAGATAATAAGGGTCCGGAATACCCAGATCGTCATAGACCGCTTTGAGGTAAACAGGGTCCACAGCTCCTTCGAGAAGCAGAAAAGAAACATTATCAGAAAACTCAATCGTTCTCTTCAGCAAATCCTCAACTGTATAGGACTTACCAAACTCCAATTTTTGAGCCACATCGGTATTTTGTGCTGATGTAAAGTCGGGATTGTTGTAAACGATCTTTTTCGTCAGGATCTTGGGGTCAGTGTCTGCTTGTCTCAGAACAGAGATCATCAGGGGGACCTTGAGCAAGCTTGCAGGATAAAACTGTTCGGTTCTTCCTATACTGAATGAAAGCCCGTTATTGAGTTCTCGAAAGTATACAGAGATGTCGTCACCCCATTTTTTGTTTAAATCATTTTTTATGAATTTTTCGACATTACCTCTAAAAGGTTTGAGCTCATTGTTTTCCATCGTATTTCGAGCCTGCTCGCATTCCAACAGGGGATTTATATACTTCCAACCACCCTGCCTGATCTCGAAATATTCGTGTTTTGATTTTCCCGGGGTCAGATCTCTGAGCATGAATCCGATGGAGATCCCTGCAAGAAGGGTGAGAGCAGGCACAATAAATTTGCGGATTGCACGTTTTAGTTCAACAGGGTTCGTCATAAGCTTGAAAAACAACGATACCGCATAAAGTACTACAGATCCGATCACAACAATTGATGAAATATTAAATAATCAGAGCCCGGTTGTCAACATCTTATCAGCTGCTTCATCAGACTTTAGCTTCGCTTAGCCGGGATTTCTCAAGATTCGGAATTGCTCATCTCGCTCTCTTTACATGCTCGTGGTTGGAGATGTGGTCCTTGCAGTAGCCCAGGCCGCCGCACTCGGGGCAGTAACGGAACTCCATGGTCGGGTGCGAGATGTCGGTCTTGCCGCATGCCGCGCACGTGTGAAAGGGCTCCTTCTTTTTCGAGAACTCGACGACCTGCGCCGTCATCCGGCGGCCGCCGTATTTTATCGTCAAAAAAATGTCCCTGCCGAAGAACAGAAGAAAATTGCTGACAGAGGCGAGCACAAGCAGGCGGCTCGTCCAGGAGCCCACCGCCAGCTGGTAGCCGTAACCAAGCCATGTGACGAGGGCCAGCCACTTTATCTTGACGGGAAGTATGAAGAATATGTAAAGGACGAAATCGGGGTTCAGGTATGCGAATGCGAGAAACACGGAACCGCCGAGAAACAGGTTTGAGGACGGCGAAAAAGGCGTGACGAACGATACGGCAACAGTGGCAACATACCCGGTCAGGAGGAACAGGTTGTAGCGGAACGCGCCCCAGTAGTGTTCCAAGGCGCTCCCCATGAGGTAGAACAGATACCATGCGAAAAATACGAATATGACGCTCGTGGTCGGCGGTACGAAGAGGAAGGTGATGAGCCGCCACCATTGTCCCATGCGCACGAGTTCGGGCACGAAAAGCACCCGTCCGACTGCGAACCTGCCCGTCATCGACATGACGAAAAAGAACACCTGCCCCATTATGACATAGAGCGTCACGTTCGGCACGGCGAATCGCCGCAATTTTCTCTCAAATCTGTCAAGTACACTCATTATCTTTATACTCCTTGTCGGCGCGTCGTGACTGCCTGCTTTCAGCGAAAAGACTTCAAGCGGCCCCCTTCGTCGAACTCCGCCTTGAGTGTTTCCCCATTCGCCAGCTCTGCTTCGACGAAACGGTCTTTTTCGGCAATGGGCAGCCCTTTCATCCGGAAATAAGACACGAGCACATTCTTATGGTTGATGTCGTAAAGGGACAGCAGTTCGGAAAACCGCCTGGAAAGGCCGAAGAAATCGAAAGGCTGTTGATCGTCGATAGCTCTGCTGAAGATCAGCACATACAGGGCGCCGCCCTCGTAGGGATCGCGATAATAACAGCTTGCCTTGCAGACCTCGGCGGCAATAAGGGAAACGACACGGCCGTCTGTCTTATCGAGATCAACCGCTGGAACGACGAACTCATGGACGCCTTCGCGTTCGCCCCAGGTTTTCAGCGCACGGGAAGACTTTAAGAGAGTTTCCTGGATCTCGGTCTGTTCTTCTGACCATGCCCAGAGCCAGGTGAGGGTGTTGTCCGATTCCGTGCCGAGCACCTGAAAGGGAAATACAAGTTCTGTATTAAACCGGATCATTCCTGAGTCGAGATCCAGTTCCCGGGTATGTTCGCCCACGAGTTTAACGAACTTTTCCTGTTTTTCGAGCGAAATCAATGCGTACTTCTCGAGATATTCAGTTATCGAGCTCATTGTTCTCCATGGATGTTGAACAGTGATCCGTTTGAGCATGCATCTGCAAGCTGCGTCGACCGGAAAAGTTACGACGACACTATACAATCAATGCTCTTGCTTTGTCAAGGAAGTGAATCGGCGGGATTGCATTTTTACAAAAAGACAAAAAAATTTTTTCTAAACGCCACTCACGGGAAGAGAACATATTTAACTTCCGTGCCGGCTCGAAAGGCTTCAAAAATCTTCGCGTCCGTCTTCAGCGGGCTTGTCCGGGTTACGCCGCGAGTTTCTCCATTGCCCTTGAGTACTTGCCGTAGCGGGCGGCGCTGTTGCACCGCGCACGGTGATAAAATTGTTTCTGCGCAGCCTGTACGCTGGCCGGCGATCCCTTCCATATTTTAAGCGGAGGCTCCTGGAGCGCCCGCGCAAATGAGAAGCTGACCTCCCACGGATGGACACCCATGGCGTTCATGGCATTCAGGTGTTCCGTGGCAAGTTCGGGGCTCTGGCCGCCGGAAAGGAAGACAATGCCCGGTACAGCCGAAGGCACCGTCCGGCGCAAACACCTGATGGTGGCTTCAGCCACTTCCTGCGCGCTTGCCTGTTTTGGAGAGTCCTTGCCCGCCACGACCATATTGGGCTTGAGCAGCATGCCTTCGAGCGCTACCCGGGCCTCATGAAGTTCGGAAAATACGCTCTTTAAAACTGCGGTGGTCGTTTCTTCGCAGCGCCCGATATCATGACCTCCGTCCATGAGCACTTCGGGTTCCACCACGGGGACCAGGCCGCCTTCCTGGCTTAGAGCCGCGTAGCGGGCGAGCAGGTGAGCGTTGGTGTCGATGCAGTAGCGCGTCGGGATGCCGGGTCCGATCAATATCACGGCGCGCCACTTCGCAAAGCGTGCTCCCAGGTCGCGATATTCGGCGAAGCGGTCGCGCAGGCCGTCGAGGCCTTCTGTTATTTTCTCGCCCGGAAAGCCGGGTAAAGCCCAGGCCCCCTTGTCGACCTTGATCCCCGGTATGATACCATTACGTCTGAGCACATCGGGAAAGGGCGCCCCGTCCGACGATTTCTGGCGGAGCGTTTCGTCGAACATGATCACGCCGCTGATGAATTCCTCAATCCCCGGCGTCGTAAAGAGCATCTCTCGGTAGGATCGTCGCGTTTCTTCCGTTGATTCGAGGTTGATGCCTGCGAAGCGTTTCTTTATGGTAGGCAGACTCTCGTCGGCTGCAAGCAGGCCTTTGCCTTTTGCCACGAGGTCGCGTGCAGTCTTCTCAAGTTCACTATATTTCATTTCCGGTCACCTCATTAAAGATACAGGTCTTACGGATGCGCAGGGTGACTGCGCAACCACCTCTTCATTGTCCCGTGATTCTGTTCACCTCTTTTTTGCCCTCCTCGAGTTCCTGTTGCTGTTCCCGGTCTTCTCTCAACAGGAGGGCCTGAAATTCTCCGATATGCGTCTTCTCTTCTCGCGCTATATCGAGCAGGACTTTCCGAAGGCCTTTGTTATCGGTCATGTCGGCCAATTGTTCATAAAGATTCACAGCGTCGAGTTCCGCGATGATCGCAGTCCTCAATATCTCCTTGTCCCTGTCCAGGGGGTTTATCTTCTCGATGCGAATGGGTCGTTCTGAGAGCATAATCACCTCGCGTTTGATTCTTTCGGGTCTAAACGACAGGATCATAAACGTCCTGATAGAAAAGCCGCGGCCGTGCAGATCGTGAGCCCGACCCGTCAGTCGGGAACTTTTCTCTTCCCGCTCCATTTTCTGAAGGAATCAATTTCTTTTTCGAGACCCTCCGCAACGCGGGAGCCGTGGGAAGCGGCGAGCGCTCGGTACATCTGGATGGCAGCCTCAGCAAGTTTGTCCTGTGCGCGAAGAATGAAAACGGGTTCGTTTGCGCCGATTTTCGGAATATTGATCGTGCCATACTTCCCCGATACAGCCATGAAAGCCTCCTTGAGGGATAATATTGACCGCTTGCTCCTGATTACAAGCTTAGCACATTATCACGGGACCTCAATACAACTTTTTTCGTAATCGAATAAACTGCGCCGTTCAAGATGCCAATCACGCAAAACCCAGTTTCGCAGAAAAAAGCGGTTCGTCAGAAATTGTAAAACACCGCAATGACCGGTGCATAACCATGGCCCGTGTTTTTGCCGAAGATATCTATCTTTACGGCCGCGTCGAAGTTCCACGTATTATTTGCTATGAATTCCAGGCCGGGAAGTATGCTTGCCAGGACTAGCCGCGGCTGATTCGATCTCTGGCCGAACAGCCGTTCCTCTCCCCAGGTGCTCGCAAACTCCGACAGGAAAATCCATTTGCCGGTAATGGGAATTTCGGCCGCCGCATTGAACGTTATGACATCCCGGTAATATTTCTTTTTGCCGTTTACCGTCGCATCCGTGGACGTAGTGTACCACAGGTTGGCGTAGAGGGTTGCAGGCGCGACCACTTTGTACAGGTTGAGGCCCGAAGTGAACGAATACGCGCCGGTGCCGAGGCTGTCCGTTCCGAGAAGACGCGGATTGAGGGAGCCATGGCGGCCTGTGGGAAATCCCGTATTGATCAGGACCGAGACGGCAGGGAATTCCGGTCTTTCGTTCGAGAGCAGATATTTAAAGGCAATGCTGATATCTCCAAGCCCGCCGTATTCAGCGGAACGTTCTCCACCGGGACCGGGCGCGTTCGAGCCCCATACCCGGTTGTATTTGTAAGGGACGGTCAGATATGTTTCCCATCGCTCTGCAAGACCATAGAATATCTGCGCGGGAATGGTCGTGGAGGCGGACCTCGCGGGCGCGCTTACGCTGTGCCACCGTGAATCGAAATTTCTGCTGCTGAACGCATAGTAAACGGGAACGAACAAGGTTACCGTACCCGTCGGTTGCGGGATCGTGGTATCGGTGATCAAAGGGCCGGAGGTAGCGGATGTTTCTTTTGTTGTGTTTCTGTACTGCCTCCGGTCCTCCGACCCGGTGATGGCTTTGGGCGTCAGTACTATAATGGAGAGAATGCCGAGGAGCACAATGTTCAATATCCTGCGGGAAAAGCACAAAGGATCATCCGCAGTGTATCATCGACCTGTCGAACCGTGTACGGAGGAAGGGGGAGGACAGTATGGCTGCCTATTGCCGTTCCATAGTCAGAATTCTCTTCTTTAATTCTTCGGGAATCGCGACTTTTTTATTCCCGCGGTAGTCGTACGTGACTATGACGCCTTCCCCCTCAGCGGCCATCTTCTGGTGCTGGCGGCTGAAAACGGCATGCTTCATCGTAAAGCGGTCTTCTTTGATGTCGGTGACTTTTGCGCCGACCACGATCGTATCGGGGTAGGTGAGGGGGACTTTGAACGTACAGGATATCGAGGCGAGTATGGGGCCGATGCCGGTCTGTTTCATAAAGTCAATGATGTGGATTTCGACGAAATAGGCGATTCGCGCGGCCTCGAAATAGCGGAAATACACCGTATTGTTGACATGGTTGAAGGCATCCATCTCGCCCCAGGCGACGGGAATCTCGATTACGACCGGATACTCTTCCAACAGAGGATTCATGACGGGCTCCTGTCCGATCGACCATCATGTTGGTTAAAGCATACTACGCGCATCTTCGCGCTGTCAAGCCAGGACGAGGTTTTTCCGGACTCCTCCCCTACGGCACCCGGCTGTGATCATGCCGGTCCAACACTCTCGCAGGTCAACTCAGGAAAGATAGTACAAATTCGCGGTAACGACAATATATATTTCAATTTCATTCCATGGTTCCGTGCAGAAGTTTGATGCGGTTCAATCAAGAATAATTTAATACTTTAAACTGATTGACATTCTTCGGTCCAGTGATAGCCTTAAATCAAGAATTATGGTTTATCGGTATCCATGAAAGAAAGCAGCTTAACGTGAAACCCAAAGGAAAACTCAATTGCAGACAACTCATGATCTTCCGGTCGAAGTTCGAAAAAAGGGGATTTTTTGTCCTGCTTTTTCTATTCTGTATCGCGAAACCGGCTGATGCAGGCGGTGATTCCGCTCTTACCGCTTCTCAAACACCCGACGGCCACTGTCAGCTTATCGCGTACGTAGATCCTGCCAATTATGACGTTATCGAACGGTATGCTATGAATGCCATGCCCAGATTCATTGCCGCTCCTGCGCTCTACGCTGGAACAAAGCGGAGCGACACTTCGGAGCCCGGCCTCATAGGGGACTGGCGAGATCGCGTATTCCAAAAATTAAGGATGTATTCCGGTCCGCGCCTGCCGGACTTCGTGGACGACGGCCGGTTGCCGAGCGATAACGAACTTGACGAACAAGCAAAGGAAAGAAGGATAGTAAGCAAGCTCGTTTTGAAGGAGACCTTGAAATTTACGCAGGAACGGATTCCCGAAGTGGACAATCTGATTCAGGCGCTGAAACTTGAGGTTTCGAACGGAACGTACGATGAGAATGCCGGGGCGGAGACGGCTGACAAAAGAAGCGAGGAAGGGCTCGCAGCCACAAATGGGGCTATCAAAGACGAGCTGTCCTTCAAAACGGGATTGCGGGTCAAGATTGAGGATGGAACCCCGGGTCTCATATCGGAGACCGCGGCCGAGTACAGAAAAATTTCTTCTTTCTTCAGCGTGGACTTCGACAATCATAACGACAACAGCCTTGGGGTGGAATATGTTATCGACCCCGACATCCATATTCAAGTGGAAAGGGACATTACCCGTACGAGGGACCCCTTAACTGCAGAAAAAACGAACGAAAAATCGATTCTCAACCTGATTCACTTGGTCTATAAATTTTAAAGCAGCTGCACGTCCGGGCCTCATCCACAATTGTAGGAGCGATGAAGGTCATCTCACCCTCCTTGGTGACTAAAAAGTCAAATTCAACTCAATACGGAAACAATTTTCACCACGAAGGCCCGCCCTCGCTCAGTTTCCGACATCATTAGGATACGGGACGGAGAAGGTCGCGATATCCATCGATGTCCATAAAGAAATCAATTGAATTCTTTCGTGTCTTGGTTTCTTTGTGGCAGACTTTTAGTTCCGGCTTGTTCGGGTCAGGTTCTTCTCTTCATGTGTGCCGCGCAGCAGGCCATCGCTCCCGTACGATTTACCCTTCCGTTTTCCGTGGAAAAAGGCTTATAATAAATTTATGGCAACAAGAACAGGCATGGCAACACTGCCGCTCCACTACGGAAAAGCGCCGCGGTGGCTCTTCGAACGGATGCGGCTCCTTTCGAGAGAGATCATCGCGGCAATCGCGGCGGAGTTCGGTCCGCTGGAGCTTCTCAGAAAGCTTTCCGATCCCTATTGGTTCCAGGCCTTAGGCTGTGTCCTCGGCTTCGACTGGCATTCGAGCGGTCTCACGACCACGGTCACCGGCGCGCTCAAGGAAGGAATAAAAGGGATCGAGAAGGAAACCGGCGTATTCATTGCTGGCGGCAAGGGAGCCGCGTCGCGAAAAACCCCGTCGGAAATAGAAAGCGTGGGCGACAAAATCGACGTAGATCCTGCGCGGCTCGTGTACGCGAGCAAAATGAGTGCCAAGGTCGATAATACGGCGCTCCAGGACGGCTACCAGTTGTACCATCACGTCTTTGTATTTACCGCAGCGGGCTCGTGGTCCGTGATCCAGCAGGGAATGCGGGTGAACGACAGGACCGCCCGGCGGTACCACTGGCTCGGCGAAGCGGTAAAGGACTTTGTCGATGAGCCCCATTCCGCAATTTGCAGCGACCGCAGGGAAGAAGTGTTGAACATGGTCGCCCACGAGAGCGCCGACGCCCGGGAAATAGCGACGAACCTGTCAAAGGAAAAACCCGAAGCCGTCCTCAAAGAACTCAAGAACATACAGAATCTTGCCATGCCCTCACGGCATCATATAGAAATGGCTGATATCAACCCCAAATACCTGAACAAAGTACTTCTGAAGACATATGATTTACGGCCGAACAATTTTGAGCAGCTCCTTTCCGTCGAAGGGGTGGGGCCCAAGACCATCCGGGCACTGAGCCTGATCTCAGAACTTGTGTATGGAAAGGCCCCCAGCTACAAAGATCCCGTGCGGTTCAGCTTCGCCCACGGCGGCAAGGACGGCCATCCCTATCCCGTGGACAGAAAGACTTACGATAAAACGATTGAGGTCATGAAGAAAGCCGTGGAATCGGCCAAAATAGGGAACAAGGAGAAAATCGATGCGGTTAAGAGGCTCGTGAGCCATTTCGAAGGCGGATGAATTCTTTCACAGCACAAGAAGCCGGGGATTTCGACTGGGGTCATCGGTAATTTCCCTGTCTACGACTTCATTAACCGTACACGTGCCCCGATATGTCCCAGTGAAGAAATTGGTGTATCTCGTCGGCGGCCGATTTCGCCCGTACTCGTACATATTCCTGCGGGTCATTGAGAGCCGCTTCGATAACGGGCTTGACCGCATGTTCGTCGAGTTTTCGAAAGCGCCGGGCAAGGTAGCCGAGGCTCATTACCGCGTTGCCCCTGGTGAGATAATGCTCGTGGCGGGACAGCGCGATGCAGACATTCTGAGCAAGAAGAGGGTCATCTGAAGAAAGGGCGACCGTTACCGACACGAGCGGGAGTTCTTCCGGATTGTTCCGGCTGATTGCCGCTTGCACGTCATCGAACGTAGAATTCTCAAGGTCCTGAAACTTTTTTCCGCAGTCATTCACGTTTTGATCGCGATATTGAAGCAGAAGCGCTCACCAGCGACTGTTCGACAAATACCAGTCTGATACTCTTACGGGAGAAATAATTGATGAGCGCAGCAAAGAAAAGAAATACGAACGAGACGCCGAAGTAGTGAAGAAGCAGCACATTTCTAGCCCCGACAGGCGTATCCATCCTGGCTAATCTATGCTCCGCACGCATCATTTGTTCTTTGTGTTAATTTCAAATCCCGTTTTGTGTTGATTTTCATCGTCCGGCTCGGCGCCTTTGAGGGACACGTGCGTACTGAATAAGAATACAACGAAGAATTGTACCTGTCAAGATTATAAGACGCCGCGTTACGTAATACTGCGTGGGTCGAGAACATAAGAGTCAGTCTGTCTTCGTCCGGTAAAGCGCGCAGAAAGGTCACATGTGAGGACTATGGGCGGAAAGGGCAGGCAAGAGTCAAGGGCACGTGAAACACGGCATTTGTGCCAGGTTGAGATTTTACCCCAGCGACACAGCTCCCGCGCCGAGGACGGCCTCGATCTCGCTGATGAGCTGCTCGGTGGGATTCACGCGGATTTCGCGCCCCACGGAGATGAGGGATTCCTTGCGCGTAGGGTTCCGGAGACGGAGAAAGACTGGGATGTCGCCCTTGTAGCGAAGAAGGATGTCCTTCACCTTGACAAGGTCTTCCTGAGTAAGGCCGGTAGCATTCAGTTTGATGTCCACTCGCGAAGTGCCTTTCTTCTTCACGTCCGTAAGCAGGTGTAGGCGAAGGGCCTTGATCTTGTTTCCCTGCTCGCTCTTGTCAAGGGTGCCGACAACGACGAGGGGCGTATCGGTGAGGAGCATGTGCTGGGAAGTCTTGTAGAGGTCCGGGAAGACAATCACTTCTACGGTCCCCGAGAGGTCTTCGAGGTTCATGATCGCCATTTTCTCGTTCTTCTTCGTGATCTTCTGCTTTAATCCTGCGATAATGCCGCAGACGGTGACCTCTTTCCCGTCGGGAAAGCTGTCGAGTGTCTCCGTGGTCGCCGTGCCATAGCGCGCGATGTCGGCCTGAAATGCGGCAAGGGGGTGGCCGGAGAGATAAAACCCCACGCTTTCTTTTTCGTACGCGAGGAGCTTGCTCTCTTTCCACTCCGGCACGTCGGGCAATCCGGGCTCCCTGTGGCCGTCGATGGAGGCAAAGATGCTGAACTGGCCGACGGACTCCTGCTCCTGATACTTCGAAGCCTCTGCCATGACCATGTCGATGGCTTCGGTCATCTGGGCGCGCCGGGCCCCGGTGAAATCGAAGGCGCCGCACTTGACGAGCGCTTCGACCACGCGGCGATTCACCCTGCGCTGGTCGACTTTTTTACAGAGGTCCGCGAGCGACGTGAATGCGCCCTTGGCTTCGCGCGCCTCGATCATGGCCTCAATGGCTGAAGATCCTACGTTCTTCACAGCCGCGAGCCCGAAGCGGACCGAGCCTATGGTGTTTCCGGTCTCGACGTTGTTGTCACGCTTGTGCGCCTCAACAACGGTGAAGTCCCAGCGGCTTTCGTTCACGTCGGGCGGCAGGATCACGATGCCCATCTCACGAGCCTCGTAGATGTACTTGACGACCTTGTCGGTGTCCTGGACTTCGCTCGTGAGCAGCGCCGCCATGTACTCGACGGGATAATGGGCCTTCAGATACGCCGTCTGGTAGGAAATCAACGCATAGGCCGCGCTGTGGGACTTGTTGAATCCGTACTCCGCGAACTTGGCCATAAGGTCGAAGATGGCCTCGGCCTTTTTCACGTCGATGCCCTGTTTCTTTGCTCCTTCGAGGAAAGGCACCTTTTCCTTGGCCATGACCTCGGGGTCCTTTTTCCCCATGGCGCGGCGCAGGAGGTCGGCCTGGCCCAGGGAGTAGCCTGCCAGGGTGCGGGAGATCTGCATCACCTGCTCCTGGTACACGATCACGCCGTAGGTATCCTTCAGGATGGGTTCGAGCTGGGGAAGCTCGTAGGTGATCTTGGTCGCGCCTTTCTTGCGCTTGATGAAGTCGTCGACCATGCCGCCTGCGAGCGGGCCTGGACGGTAGAGGGCACCGAGCGCGATCAGGTCTTCGAAGCATTGCGGCTTCATCTTGATGACGGTGTCGCGCATGCCGGACGATTCAAACTGGAACACGCCGGCTGTTTCTCCGCGCGCGAGCAGCTCGTACGTTTTTTCGTCGTCCATCGGAATGCGGTTTATCGAAAAAGACTCGACTTGAGCGAGCGGCGCTTTTGCAAGGCCCGTATTAATTGTCTCAACCGCTTTGTTGATAACCGTGAGGGTGCGGAGGCCGAGAAAATCGAATTTCACAAGGCCGATCTTCTCCACGCCCTTCATATCGAACTGTGTCGTTATTTCGTTTTTTGGGCCCTTGTAGAGCGGAACATATTCGGTCAGCGGCTCTTCGGATATCACGACGCCCGCCGCGTGCTTTGATGCATGGCGCACCTGGCCTTCGAGGCTTTTCGCGATCTCGATGAGCTCTGCCATGCGCGGGTCCTTGATCAGCTCCTTGAACTTCGGTTCCTGCTGCATGGCCTCTTCAAGGGTGATGTTGAGCGTGTTTGGCACGAGCTTTGCGACCTTGTCGACCTCGGAGTAGGGGATGTCGAGCACGCG
>JAWOJY010000002.1:0-8347 GCA_033854515.1 Nitrospirota bacterium | reverse complement strand
GAATCTATTTCGTCAGTCAATCGGGAAATGTGCATATTAACCTCCTTTAAATAAATATTGTATTCCCGGAATGTTACAAGAATATTACAGGAATGTGAAAATATGCGGGCGGCTGTGAAGGAAATGGCTACTGCTGGCATCAAGCGTTGCGGAAGAATTTCAGGCGTTATTGCCTGGCGTGATAAATCGGCCTGAATACGATTTCCGGATACTTCGGAGAAGGTCTGATCAGCAAAGAGGACTCCTTGCCTTTCAGGTATTTATTAAAAAAGGCCAGCGTATATTCGTTGATAATACAATGAACTCGATTCGGGGTGATTTTTCCCGTTAAATTCATCCATGACGCAAGCGGCGTCCATAAAGGGCAATCGGTAAAATCGAAGTGTTTGGTCCCTTTGATTTTTATTATCAGACCCGTTTTACAAATTTTGCTCATTCTTCTATTCCACTCGTCTGCATAACCCTGTAATTTTTGCCGCGTCATGTGCATGGATGCAAGCTCTCCTTCCGATACGTCGGCCACAGAGCGATCGCTTTGAAGATGCATAAACGGCTGCTTTACTCCGCGTAGATAAGCATTGCCGAAGGGGAAGCCATCCATGTTGATCCCGGCCTTCAAGCGGCTGTCAACGGACAGTGTTTGCGCGGCCGCAGCTCCCCCGAAAGAATGCCCGAAATATCCTACCTCGGTCAAATCAAGCCTGCCGGTAAACATGCCTTCTGGATCGTCAGCATTGATTCTCGACAGCTGGTCCAGCGCAAACCGTGCATCGGCAACCCATTCATCGAGGACAGGCTTCAACCCCTTTTTGGTAAAATGATCGAGACGATGCGCAGCGGCAACCCGGCCGTCCGGAAACACCGTGCCGGTAGACACATACGAGTGATCGATGCCGATAACGATATATCCATGGCTCGCCAGCTCCTCCACTTGAAAAGTGTTTTGAAATCGATACCCGTTAAAACCGTGCGAAAAAAGGAGAACAGGATAATGGCGGCGGGCCATGGATAGTTGCGCAGACGCCAGAGAATCCGACCGTACATAGTTAAAGTTGCTCAGCATCATCCGGGGAAGTCCGAATGTCCGCGCCAGCTCGGCAATCAAATATTCAATGTTCGGATGATAAGGTGCTTTTCCCTTACCCGTTTGGGGTTCAGCAGGATACCAGATTTGTACCATGAGTTCACGAGGATATGGCGATCCCGCCGTCCAATCCCGGCGTCGGGAAGAATCAATCCAATATCGGGATACCGTCCCCACGGCATGCGGCCCGGTTGGCTTTTCAAATTTGAAAACCGGAAACAAATACCCGGATAACGACACTGCAATGAGCAATAACAGCAGGCCGGTTGCGCCTGCCAGGATCCGTATTTTTGGGTGACATCGCCTTTTGTTCATCGCTGCGATAATGTTCTTGAATGTCCACGCTGTGGAAATCATCGACAGAAAATATGCCAGTAGCATGTGCCAACGATAGCCCTCAGTAAGGAAATGGACAGCAACGGCGGTAATTGAAGCGACAACAAGGCCGCCCCGCACCTTACGAGAAGGTTCCACTGAGAACATGAACCACAGGACGCAAAGCAAGTCTAAAAATAAAATGACCCATTCAAAAGGTCTCATAGCAAGGATACCGCTTTTTTACAGAAGTATGAACCAGGTGAATCCATGGGATATAGATTGTGAAAATTCCGGCTGCGTTCATGAACGGTCCAGAGACAGACAGATAACAAATCTATCTCTAATGAAAAGATAATACGGGCCGCAGGAAAAGACAAGATGCGAGAGTCGCGAAAACGAAGATAGGGACGCAACTCGCTCTCTTCGTAATACGCCAGTTCGTTCAAAAAAACGCTCATACTTTCTTTGCATATGTAGGAAAGTAATGAAAGTGAAAATAGACAACGAACAGATGAGTGATTAGAATTAAATTAATTCAGAAAGGAGATGATGTTATGGCTCTCGTGGAAGATGGCTTGAAGGGGAATATCGTAACGGCACTTGCTATCGGAATCGGCGCAGCGATATTGGCGCCTGTGGTCATTCCTCTCTTTGCAAACGTCGCTAAACCACTGGCGAAAGCCGCCATAAAGGGGGGCATACAGCTCTATGAGCGCGGCAAGGAAGCCTTTGCAGAAGTCGCCGAAATCACGGAAGATTTGGTGGCCGAGGCAAGATCGGAACTGGCTGAGTCAACGACTGCAGCGGCGGCAGTTGCAGCAGCCGCGGCACCGCCGGCGACGTCGAAGAGCGAGGGGGGCAGTGCATGATTCCCGATGCTGTCATGACCCATGCTTCCCAAGGGAGACTCCGGATAAGAATCCCCTCAAAAAAGGGTGACGAGGAGTCGCTCATATTTTATCGGAAGCAGTTCGCAGAGTGTCCGGGTATTTTCTCCGTTGAAGTAAACCCCGTAACGGGGAGTATGTTGTTTCTTCACACGACGAGTATTCCGGCAATTGCTGAATATGCCCGGTCTAAGAGCCTTTTCACAGTGCAGGAAAAATTGCTGAATCCGGGGATGAAACCTTCAAATCTTCGTCAGAATATCACAGAGACGTTTGAAGGTCTCGATAAAAAGATACAGAGCATGAGCGACGGCGCCGTGGACCTCGGGGGGTTTGCGTTTGTAGTCCTGGTGGGAGCGGGAATGATTCAAATTTTAGCAGGGAACGCAGCGGCGCTCCCCTGGTATGTCGCATTCGGATTCGCCTTTACCATATTTCAGGTATCAAAAGAATCGGTAAAATAGCAGATCAATCGAGCGAGAACCACGGGTTTTGCTCGTTACCCTGATACGTGAATCAACGCGTCAAACGATTCCGTATACAAAGGGCACATACGCCAGTTCTCTTCCCTTTCAACAGGTTTTCTATTGCTCCCTGCATTGTAATCTTCAGCCATGAGATGAAGGTGATTCTATATAAGGATAATAAGCAGCATCCGAAGAGTAGGGTGAAGGAGCGACAAGCAAAGCACAAATCAAATCGGCAACAATGGAGAAAGGAGGAGTCATCATGTCAGAAGCAGAAGCAGTAGGCGGAAAGGAAACAACGCAAAGCATCGGGAAAGCGGGAACAACCGTGAAGGAGGGTGTCATCAGCAGCCTCAAAGGGATCAATGAAATCGAAGCGGAAATCGTCAGTCTCGTTCGCAGTACCGTGTCCAATACACTCCGTGCGACAGGCTCGGTGGCCGGCGAAGCGGTCGTTGTCACGAAGGACGTGGTAAAGGGCGCTATCCAGGCCACGGAAGAAGTCGGTACAGGGCTCATCCTGAGCACCAAGAGTGTGGCAAAAGGTGTTGTCATGGGCGTGAGCGACGTCGGGGGCGATGTTATTACCGTTGCCAGTCAGACGGTGAAGGGGGCAGTGAAAGGCGCGGCTGAAGTAGGCGCGGACGTAGCTATGGTCGCCCGGAGAGCTGTTGACGGAGTCATTGAGGCTACTAAGGAAGTCGGCGGCAATGCTGAAGAAGTCGCGAAGGTCGCCGTGAACGGCGCCATTGATGCTGCCGGCTCAATAGGGACAACAGCGGTTAAGGCCGTCAAGGACATGCTGGTCGGTGTCGTAGAGGGTGTGAAAGAGATCGCGAGTACAGCGATGCCAAAGGTGAAAGCTGAGGCGAAAACAGCGTGATTCAACACGCCACTCCTGGCAGGTTTTGATATGAACAGGGGAGGGGCAGTACGTGGTACAGGCTATTCATACGTCTGTCAAGGGGAGAGCCCGTTTCAAAATTGACGGCCTCTATCGCTCGGAATCCCTGAAACGGTATATTGAACAGTGTCTTGTACGGCATGAGGGCATCCTTCATACTTCCGCAAATACGCTGACTGGTACCGTTCTCATATTGTTCGATTCCGGAAACAGCCATCATGCTTCTGAATTGGTCTCTTTTCTTGAGGGGATCGTCGTCGAACACAACTCTTTGACAGCAGAAGGCAAAGCTCTCGCTGCGGGCATAACAGACCGTCCGGCCGGCATTCCTCTTGATAAGGAAAATAACAATATCGGATCTCCGAACGAGGCAGGCCCATCTCAACAGTATCGCGCAGCAGAAAAAGCTCCGAGTTTACGCAAAGTGCGCTCGCAAGTTGTTCACGCCGAGGAGCAGCGGGAACAAGCGTGGCATTGCATGACGCGGAAAAACGTACTGGAACACTGGGGAGCCTCCGCTTCAGCCGGACTGTCCGAAGAGACAGCTCAACAGCGTTTTACGCAGTATGGTCCCAACCTCCTTCCGGAATCGGTTCCACGGTCGGGCTGGAGTATTTTTTTCGATCAGTTCAAAACGCTTCCCGTTGCTCTTCTTGGTGTGGCTGCCGGGATTTCAGTCTTTACGGGGGGGATCGCGGATGCAGTTGTGATCGCCGGCGTCGTCATCATCAACGCTTCCATCGGGTACACTACCGAGCGGAGGACGGAAAAGACCATTCAAGGGCTGAAAAACCTCGTGCAGCCTTTGGCAGGGGTCATCCGGAGCAGCGTGATACGGGACATCAAGGCAAAGGATGTGGTGCCGGGCGATTTGCTCGTGCTCAGGCCGGGAAGCTACATTGCGGCCGACGCCCGTCTCATTGAGGCAAAGTACCTGAGCGTGGACGAGTCCGCACTGACTGGTGAAAGCATGCCGGTCGTAAAAACGACCCAGAAAATGCAAGACCCTGGCCTGCCGCTTGCCGACCGCACGAACATGGTCTATATGGGCACCTTGGTCACGGGCGGACAGGGTCTTGCCGTCGTGGTTGCCACGGGACGTTTTACGGAAGCAGGGAATATCCAGACGCTCGTGGGAGAGGCGCGGCCGCCGGAAACGCCTCTGGAACGACAGATGGACAGGCTAGGGGTCCAGCTGGTCTATATCACCTTGGCCGTAAGCGGCATTGTATTCGTCGTCGGCATCCTGCGCGGATTCGGGTTTATCCAGATGCTGAAAACCTCTATTGCTCTTGCCGTTGCCGCGGTTCCCGAGGGGCTTCCGACCGTTACGACGACGACCTTTGCGCTCGGTATCAGGCGCATGCGTCAACTCAATGTTCTCATCCGTCACCTTGACGCCGTCGAAACCCTGGGTTCTGTTGAGACCATCTGTCTCGACAAGACGGGCACCATAACCATGAACCGGATGTCCGTGGTCCAGGTCCATGCCGGCATGCGCCGTTTCGAGGTCAATGACGGCAGGATCACGTCGAACGGAAAGACCGTCAACCCCTATACGAACGAGGACCTTCTTCACTTTCTCCATCTCTCGGTGCTCTGTAACGAGTCCATGGTGTCCGGACGAGAAGGAGATTATATGGTGCAGGGGACGTCTACTGAAAATGCCCTGGTGCAAGCGGCGCTCGGCGCCGGCGTCGATGTTGGCTTGCTTCGTAAACTGCACCCCCTTGTAAAGGTGAATCACCGGTCGGAAGACCGGCATTACATGAGCACGATCCACCGAGCAAGCGGAAACCGTCGGCTCCTGGCACTCAAGGGCAGCCCTTCTGAAGTCCTCTCACTTTGCAAATGGTATATCATGGACGGCGTCAGACAAGTATTGGGAGACGATACACGCGGGACACTAGAAGCGGAAAATGAGCGGATGGCCGGTGAAGCGCTCCGGGTCCTCGCTGTCGCTTATGCCGTAGCGGATGGCGTGACGATGCAAAGCGAGGATGATGTCCGGGAAGGACTGGTCTGGGTCGGGCTCGTGGGCATGAAGGATGTCGTCAGAAACGGGGTCAAAAACCTCATCGGAACGTTTCACCGGGCCGGGATCGATACTGTCATGATCACGGGGGACCAGAGCCCCACGGCCTACGCCATCGGCAAGGAACTCGATCTGAGCAAAGGAGAGGATTTGGAGATCCTTGATTCCGCCAACCTTTCCCGGCTTGAACCCGATGTCATGAAGGCCATTGCCGGACGCGTTCATGTTTTCGCCCGCGTGAGCCCGGCCAATAAGCTCCAGATTGTCCAGGCACTCCAGGCAGCAGGCAAGGTTATTGCCATGACCGGGGACGGCATCAACGACGGCCCGGCGCTCAAGACGGCAGATATCGGCATTGCCATGGGGCATACCGGGACCGATGTGGCGCGCGAGGTCGCCGACGTGGTATTGGAAGATGATAATCTGGAAACCATGATCGTGGCCCTGAGCCAGGGGCGGACGATCTACAACAATTTGCGAAAAGCGGTCCGGTACATGCTTTCAAAGAATACGGCCGAGATCATGATCATGTTCACCGCGCTTGCAGCCGACATGGGACAGCCGTTCAATGTCATGCAACTTCTCTGGATAAACCTGATCTCGGACATCTTTCCTGCCCTCGCGCTTGCCCAGGAACCGCCCGAGCCGGATGTGCTCCTGCACCCTCCGCGAGATCCGCAAGAGCCGCTCATCCGGTCGGAAGACTTCAAAAGGCTCCTCTTCGAGGCCTCCACTATCTCAGCCGGGACCCTGGCAGCCTATGGTTACGGAATCGTGCGCTATGGACAAGGGCCCCAGGCCAGCACCATGGCCTTCACGAACTTTGTTGTCGGGGGGCTCCTGCACGCGATCAGCCACCGCTCCGAAACCCACAGCATTTATGATGTTGAACGGCTCGCCCCGAACCGGTATCTCAACATTGCCCTTACGGGTTCGCTGGGAGTGCAGGCCATGACCATGGTCGTCCCGGGCCTCCGGGCCTTCCTGGGATTGGGACCCCTGGGTCCCCTCGATCTTCTTGTCACCGTGGGAACTGCGATTGCGCCTCTGCTCATCAACGAAGCGACAAAAAAGAAAGTGGCTCCGCTGCCACTGCTCAACGGCAGCACACAGGTGCCGGTTCCAATGTTGAATGATACGCATAGCGCCGCATTCACCTGAGCATGCACAGAGCGCGGAGAGCATCATAATGAAAAAAGACTTCGTATTCACCTCGGAATCGGTTACGGAAGGGCATCCTGACAAGCTCTGCGATTACATCAGCGATGCCATCGTCGATCATGTTCTGCAAAAAGACCAATTTGCGAAAGTCGTTGCCGAATGCGCCGTCTCCACGGCTATCGTATTCATCGCCGCGCGGTTCGCAGCCGATGCACTCGTGGATTTTGCGAATGTGGCCCGGCAGGTGATAGGGCAGATCGGGTATGACCAGCACGCCTTCAACGCAAGGACCTGCAGCATTGTGACGAGTCTCAAAGAGTTTCCCCAGGATGATCGACGGCGCATCGATGAACGAGCAATGTCCGACGAAGAGATCGAGAGTATCCCGGCCAGGAACCAGGTGACCGTGTTCGGTTTCGCCTGTAATCAAACGGCTGCTCTCATGCCGCTCCCTGTATGGCTTGCTCATCGTCTAGCCCGGAGACTCACGGCGGTGAGACTCGAAAAAATTCTTCCCTATCTTGAACCCGACGGGAAAACGCAGGTCGGGGTGGAGTACCGCGACGGAAGGCCGTCACGTCTTCACAGCATCACAATCATAGCAAGCCAGAAGATGTCCTCTGATCGTGGCGGGCCTGACAGCGGGACGTTTCGCGATAGTATCATCGAAACTGTTATGAATCCTGTTTTTCATGACGAAGAGATAAGGCCTGATGGACAAACGCGTATTTTTGTCAACCCCGATGGTCCGTTCATTGTGGGGGGGCCGTCGATACATGCCGGACTCACGGGCCGGAAGAACGCTATTGACACCTACGGTGAATACTCCCGTCATAGCGGGGCTGCCCTGAGCGGAAAAGATCCTTCCAGGATAGACCGGATTGGCGCCTATGCAGCCCGTTATGCAGCGAAGAATGTCGTTGCCGCCGGACTTGCCAAAGCTTGTGAAGTGCAGCTCAGTTATTCCATAGGTCTCGCCCGGCCGGTGAGCATTCAGGTGGAGACCTTCGGGACCGGTAAAATGCCCGATGAAAAGTTAGCCATGATCTTAGAAAGAAATTTCGACTTTCGCCTGGCCGGGATCATTCGACAGTTCAATCTGCGATATCTTCCCTCGGCGGTGAAAGGCGGATTTTATCGGAAGCTTGCAGCGTACGGTCACGTGGGAAGAATGGATATCGGTTTACCGTGGGAATTGACGGACAAGGCGCTGCTTTTGAAAGAATAGCTGTCCGATTTCCTGTGCATTTGTACAATGGCTGCGCAATACGTCCCATACATGAGACAAAAGCGAAGAATGAATCCTTCGAAACGCTTAAAGGGTAAACACGATGCATCATTTCTTGTATGCACTGTTCATTGCTTTGACAAATAACCTCGATAACATTGGAGTCAGAATTGCGTATAGCATTCGGGGGATAAAAATAACTGCTCTTATAAATCTTTGGATTGCGGCGATCACGTTTGTTATTTCTTTTTTTGCCGCTTTGT
>JAWOJY010000001.1:0-17351 GCA_033854515.1 Nitrospirota bacterium | reverse complement strand
GAATACCTGAAACGGCAGCCGGATCGCCGGATGGTCGTCGTTGCCGGCGGCGGGCACCTGGCCTTCCGGTCCGGGATTCCGAAACGGGTGTCCCGCCGGAACGGTCTGGAATATGCGGTCATTATCAACGATGCCGACATCGAAAAGGGGATCGCGGATTACGCCGTCTTTCCGCCTCCGCTCGAGGGCATCACGGCCCCGAGGCTGATGGTCGTTCTAGCGGAAGACAAGGGGAAGGTGACGATCGCGGGATTTTCCAGGGAAAGCGTCGCCGAGCGAGCGGGGCTCAGGACGGGGGATGTCATCCTGTCGGTGGACGGCGATCCGGTGAAAGACACGGGCGACGTGAAATTGGCGCTCTTCTTCAAGAAGAGCGGCGAAACCATAACGGTGAGGGTCGTGCGAAAGCGGTTCCTGCTCGGCAGCAAAGAAGTGGATGTCGTTGTGAAGTTGTAGTTTGCCGCACTGGTGCGAAATTCATTTTTTCAGGAGGCAATGATGAAAAAGGCCCTTTCATTGGTCTTCATGCTGATGTTTGCCGTGGGGTGCGCGACGACGACGAAGCATTTCTCCGTAACAGTCGATCCGCCCGGTGCCCTGATCACGGTGATCCCGGGAGGGGATGAACCGGAACAGAAACTCCGCTCCCCCGCCAAAGTCGCGGTTCCTGTTCCGGATGATCCGAATCTTGCCACTCAGGGCCGCATCGAGGTCACGCGGGATTCCTATAAAACCAAGATCATCAGACTGGCCGCCGTCGAGCCGGGGGATGTCATCAATATCAAGCTGGAAAAGCTGGTGCACTATCTCCTGAAGTACCGCATGCTCTCACCGATCCCGGCGGATGTCATCGGGTACCGGGACAGGACCATTGCGGTTGTTTTCACCCCGGGCGAGCGCAATTTCGAGATGAAGCTCGACAACCTTACACGAAAGCCGCTCCGCATCCTGTGGGACCAGGCGGAATACACGGATTACGTGAACAGGCGGCACCGGATCATGTATGAGGGAATCCGCCCGCAGGACCGGAACAACGCCATCCCGCCTGAAGTAATCGCACCGGGGGGATCCGTTCAGCACGTTATCGTTCCGGTCGACGCTATGGTCTACTCACGGGAGAAAAAGGGGTATGACACGAAGTTGCTCTTCCCCGTGGACAGCGACAGCGCGCTTGCCTTGAAGGGGAGAACTGTCTCCCTGTTTCTGCCTGTCGAGGTCGAACGGGCCATCATTCCCGATTATAATTTCCGGATCCAGATCGTCGATGTGGTGAAGGAGTAAAAATCGGCCGTATGATGCGCGTCATAGATTTTTTTCTGTGATAGACTTATAGTATGAGCATGTTCAAGGAAGGCTGCCCCGGAAGCGCGGAAATCCGGTCGCCGAAGCCGGAAGACATCCGGTGCCAGAAGTGCGGCGAGAAGATCGAGATCTGGACCGATGAGCCGGACACTGTGTGCAAGAAGTGCGGCCACGTAAACGCTCGCCCCATCGGCACGTCCTGCATCGAGTGGTGCGCCTACGCAAAGGAGTGCGTGGGGGCGGAAAAGCTCGAACGGCTCAAAAAGGCAGCCAAGGATTGAGGCTGCTTCCCGGCGAAGGCCGCTTATATTGCATGAATCTCTTCCAAGTGTGGCCCTTGTCCGCGCTTTTTTGACTTCCGGTCAAAAATCAAACCCCGCTGAAGAATGCATCTATTGCCGTCATCATGCACCTTTAGTATATAATCACATCATTTTTTTGACATCCTCATTATTTTGCGCTAAGGTAAGGCCCATGAATATTCTCGGCATAGAAACCTCGACGCAGACCGGCAGCGTGGCGCTCCTCTCCGAGGGCGGATTGGTTGCGCAGTACACGTTAAACATTCAGGAAACGCACTCCGAGAGGATGATGGCGACGGTCGACAGGGTGCTCAAAGACGCGGGTATTGCCTTGTCCGCGTTGGACGGTTTTGCCCTGTCCATCGGCCCCGGTTCGTTTACGGGCCTACGGATCGGCCTCGCCGCCGTCAAGGGGCTCGCCTTCGCAGCGGGCAGACCCGTTGCCGCTGTGCCGACCTTGCAGGCGCTTGCGTGGAACCTTCCGTACTGTGCGCATCCTGTCTGCCCGATGCTCGATGCCCGCAAGAACGAGGTCTACGCGGCGATCTGGCGATATGAAGGGACCTCGCTCATCCAGACCATGGCTGACGCCGCCGTCCCGGCGACGGAAGTGTGCGAAAGGATCCGCGAAACCACGGTGTTCACCGGCGAGGCCGCGCGCTTGTACCGTCCGCAGATCGAGAAGGCGCTCGGCAGTCGGGCGCTCTTTGCCCCGCTGCACGCATGCTCCCCGTCAGCGGCGAGCGTGGCCGGGCTCGGCCTTGAAATGATCAGGAGCGGCAGCCAGGCCGACCTCGACAGCCTGACGCCTGTATATATCCGCAGACCGGAGGCCGAGGTGGCGTGGGAAAAACGGCAGAAATCAAGATAGGGGCCATGAAGGTGGAGGACCTTGACCAGGTGCTCGAGATCGAACAGGCATCGTTCAGCGTGCCCTGGTCCAGGAAACTTTTTCTCGCGGAACTCAGCAAACCCGCGGTGTCCACGCTGCTGGTCGCTTATGGCGACCGCGAAGTTCCACGCGGTGGTCGGACCGTGCGCGAGGTCATGGCCTATATCGTCTTCTGGATCGTGGCGGACGAGATGCACATCCTTAACCTTGCGGTCGCGGCGGCATACCGGCGGCGGGGAATAGCGAAGAAACTCATTGTCTCCGCGGTCAGGTATGCCTACTCCCGCGGGGCGCGCACGGCGTATCTTGAAGTCAGGGCATCAAACACTCCTGCGCAAAGGCTCTATTCATCCCTCGGGTTTACCGGAAGTTTTGTACGGCGGGGATATTACGACATGCCCGTCGAAGACGCGGTAGTCATGATGCTTTCGGAGGGAGCATTCCTGAGTCTGGCGCGTGGTTACCGGCCCGACTAGAAGTTGATTTTCGGTTCTTTTTCACGTTTTTTTCGTGCTTGCCTTTTTTCCGGAAATGTGTTAATTATTTATTGATAGTAGTTCCCTCTGGATGATAACAGATATTCATTGCAAAGGAGGGCCGCATTATGAATGTAATGGAGGTAAACGAGGAAACGGTTCGGGAAAGACTCAGGAAGGAAAATCCGGAATTTAAAAAATGGGAAGAGGAACACAGGAAACTGGAGCACACCCTGGAGACGTTCGAATCCCACCGGTATTTGACTCCTGAGGAAGAAGTGGAGCGAAAACGGATCCAGAAACTGAAGCTGGCGGCAAAAGACAGAATGATGGATCTGGTCAGGCGCTACAAGGGCGGACGGGCCTGAGTGCGAAGAGGCAAGGTAAAGTACCTTGCCTTTTGTGTTTTTCCGCACGAATTTTTAGGGAACGAGACGAAAATCCCTCTTTACGACGGGCGTAGAGAGGGATTTTTTTATTGACTATCTCCATGTATCTATGTTAAAAATAATAACTATTTTTCTCTTTGCAGATTGGAGCGCATAGTGAGAAGCGACCGGATAAAAAAAGGCCTGGAGCGGGCGCCGCACAGGTCTCTTTTGTTTGCTACAGGCATCACGAGAGACGAGCTCAGGAAGCCCATGATCGGCATCGCCACGAGCTTTACCGATCTGATCCCGGGACATATCGGCATGCGCGATCTCGAGCGGTTCATCGAGAAGGGCGTGCACGCGGGAGGCGGGTGGCCGCTCTTTTTCGGTTTGCCCGGCATCTGCGACGGTATCGCCATGGGCCATACGGGCATGCATTATTCCCTGCCGTCGCGCGAGCTTATCGCGGACATGGTCGAGTCCGTCGCCATGGCCCACGCCTTCGACGGCCTGGTGCTTCTCACCAACTGTGATAAGATCACACCGGGCATGCTCATGGCCGCGGGACGACTCAACATCCCGGCAATCGTGGTCACCGCGGGGCCGATGCTGTCGGGGCGCCTGCGCGGGCGCAGGCTTTCCCTGGTGAACGATACATTTGAAGCCGTTGGGAAGTACAAGAAGGGGTTGATCAGCGCCGATGAGCTCGGACAGCTCGAGATGTGCGCCTGCCCCGGGGCTGGCTCGTGCCAGGGCATGTATACGGCGAACACCATGGCGTGTGTGACCGAGGCGCTCGGTATGAGCCTTCCCTACTGCGCTACGGCCCTTGCGGTGTCGTCGGAAAAAAGACGGATTGCCTTCGAAAGCGGGAAGCGGATCGTCGATCTCATAACAAAGAACATTACACCCCGGAAAATCATGACCCGGAAAGCGTTCGAGAACGCCATCCGGGTCGATATGGCGCTCGGGGGCTCGACGAATACGGTCCTCCATATCCCCGCGATCGCTCATGAAGCGGGACTGCGCCTTCCCTTGGAGCTTTTTGACACATTGAGCAGAACGACCCCTCATCTTGCCGATATGCTTCCCGGGGGAAAGCATTATCTTGAAGACCTGCACCACGCGGGAGGGATTCCCGGAGTGCTGAAACGGCTGAAGGGAAAGCTCAACAACGCGCCCACGGTTTCCGGAAAGACCGTGTTTGATATTCAAGACCGCGCGGAGATATCGGATGAAGAAGTTATTCGTCCGTTGAGCAAGGCCCATCACCGCGAGGGCGGCATAGCGATCCTCACGGGAAACCTCGCTCCCGACGGCGCGGTAGTAAAGCAGTCCGCGGTGAGCAAGAGCATGATGAAGTTTACAGGAACGGCGAAAGTGTTTGATTCGGAAGAGACCGCCATGAAGGCGATCATGGGCGGGCAGATCAAACCCGGCGATGTCGTCGTTGTGCGGTACGAAGGGCCCAAGGGCGGGCCGGGCATGCGGGAGATGCTCTCACCCACGTCGGCGATATCCGGTATGGGGCTGGGCGATTCCGTCGTGCTTTTGACCGACGGCAGGTTTTCGGGAGGCACGCGCGGCCCCTGCATCGGCCATATATCGCCCGAGGCCGCCGAGGGAGGGCCGATTGCGATCGTCAAAGACGGCGACAAGGTTGTCCTCGACATTCCAAACCGGAAACTGGAACTCAAGCTCTCCGATGGCGAGATCAAAAAAAGGCTCGCTGTGTGGAAGCCGCGGGAGCCGAAGGTCAAGAACGGCTGGCTCGCCCGGTACGCAAAAGTGGTCACCTCGGCGAATACCGGGGCGGTGGTAAAGGCGTAATACATATTTATGGATATGCAGAGCCGAATGATCCGCACAGCTTCGGGCGCCATATTCTTCATGTTTTTGTCGCTCGTTTCCGGAAATTCCTATGGAGATCAGGTAGAAGAACAGAACGAACCCGGCACGCCGGCGTTGGTCGGATATAACGTTGAGGCAAGCATAACCGAAAGCAGGGATGTCGTAAATTTGGGATTCTGGACGACCCTTGAGGGAAGGGTCTTGCACGCAGGACTCTTTACCGTCAGACCGAAAGAAGGCGCAGGACGATATGGTGTCGATATCGGCATGGGGTATCTGAGCAGCGTTATCGGTCTCTGGCCTTTTTGGGAGATTGGTGTGAAACTTGGAGTGAGCGCGGGAATCACCAACTTGAACGGCGAAGCGTATCCCAAGATAGGGATTGCCGTGCCCGTTATCCACGATCAGATGCTCCTGTATGCGAGTTACCTTTACAGCGTCTCAACCCAGGGCAGACACGCGGATTATTCGGCCGCAAGCATCGGCATCGTGTGGGCGCTGTGAACTCAAACACGTATAGGCCTTCCGGTTGAGAATCGGGAGCTTTCACAAGTTAAAGATAAGATACGAGGACACCCGGGGGTTTTCCCCGGGGGGCGCTGTTTTACTTTTAAGAAGTTTTAACAAGCAGGTGTAAAAATGTCAACCAAACAGATCAGCGGCGCTGAAATTTTTCTGGAATGCCTGAAGAAGGAGAAGGTCGACACGCTCTTCTGCTATCCCGGCGGGGTCGTGCTCAAGATATTCGACGTTCTCTATGAGCAGAAGGATGTCCGCATGATCCTGCCGCGGCACGAGCAGGGCGGCGTCCACATGGCGGACGGCTATGCCCGCTCGACGGGCAAGGTCGGCGTGGCGCTTGTCACGTCGGGCCCGGGCGCCACGAACGTGGTCACGGGCCTCGCCACGGCATACATGGACTCCATTCCCATTGTCGTTTTTACCGGCCAGGTGCCGACGGCTCTCATCGGCAACGACGCCTTTCAGGAAGCGGACATCGTCGGCATAACCCGTCCCTGTACGAAGTATAACTTCCTTGTGAAGGACGTGAACGACCTTGCCCGGACCATCAAGGAGGCATTCTACATCGCCTCTACGGGACGGCCCGGCCCGGTGCTCGTGGACCTGCCGCGCGACGTGGTCACGAACAAGGCGGAGTTCCATTATCCCGAGAAGGTCGAGATCAGGAGCTACAACCCCACGATCACGGGCAACAAGTGGCAGATCAAGCAGGCGGCCGAAGCGATTGCGAAAGCCAAAAAACCGGTTGTCTATATCGGCGGCGGGGTCATCAGCTCGAATGCGGCCCCGGAGATTCTCGAATTTGCCGAGATCACCCGCATTCCGGTCAGCATGACGCTTATGGGAATCGGCGGCTTTCCCGGCAGGCATCCGCTCTCACTCGGCATGCTCGGTATGCACGGGACCTACTATGCCAACATGGCGATCCACAATTCCGACCTCATCATCGCGATCGGCGCGAGGTTTGACGACCGCGTGACCGGCAAAGTTGAGGGGTTTGCTCCCGGCGCCAAGATCATCCACATCGACATCGACCCCACGTCGATCAGGAAAAATGTGCGCGTGGACATCCCGATCGTGGGTGATGTGAAAAACGTGATGACCGATCTCAACAAAGAACTTCATCATCTCAAGGAACCCTGGGACGCCATCCGCAAGAGCTGGCTCAAACAGATCGACGAATGGCGTGCGGAACGGCCGCTGTCCTACGAATATGCCGACGACGTCATTAAGCCTCAGTTCGTGATCGAGAAGATCTATGAGATCACCGGCGGCGACGCCATCATCGTGACCGATGTCGGCCAGCACCAGATGTGGACTGCCCAGTTCTACAAGTTCGACAAACCGAGGACGCTGCTTTCCTCGGGCGGACTGGGCACTATGGGCTACGGATTTCCGGCTGCCGTCGGCGCCAAGATCGCCCATCCTGAAAAGACCGTCTTCAGCATCTCGGGGGACGGCAGCATCCAGATGAACATACAGGAACTGGCCACGGTCGTGGAAAACCATGTCCCCGTGAAAGTGGCGATTCTCAATAACCGCTACCTCGGCATGGTCCGGCAGTGGCAGGAACTCTTCTACGCCGAGCGGTATTCATCTTCAGATCTCGGAAGCACTCCGGATTTCGTGAAGCTCGCCGAGGCCTACGGCGCGGTCGGGCTGCGCGCGGAGAGGCCGTCCGAAGTCATGCCGGTGCTGAAAGAGGCGCTCAAGGTCAAGAAGCCGGTGTTTATGGACTTCGTGATCGACCGGTATGAAAAGGTCTTCCCCATGGTGCCCGCAGGCGCGTCCATCAATGAGATGATTTTCGGAGAGGAAAAGAAAAAGGAGGAGAAAAAGCTTAAGGCGGTGAAGTAATGCCCGAGGCGTGGAGCGCAAGGCAAAAGGGGAATGTACCTTTTACATTTCACCCATCGCGCATGACGGTCTCATCCGTGTATCCATGATCCGAGGTAAAAGTATGAAGCATATCATATCGGTGCTGGTAGAAAACAAATTCGGCGTGCTGTCGCGGGTGTCCGGGCTGTTCAGCGGAAGGGGATTCAATATCGAAACCATATCCGTGGGCCCGACGCTCGACCCTACGATATCGCAGATGACGATCGTGACCACGGGCGATGAACGTATTCTTGAACAGATCATCAAGCAGCTCAACAAGCTCATCGACGTCATCAAGGTGGCGGACCTTGCCGAAAAAGAATATGTCGAGCGCGAGATGTGTCTGGTGAAGATCAATGCCCCCGTGGAGCACCGGGCGGAGGCGCTCCGCATAGCCGATATTTTCCGCGCCCGCGTGGTGGACTCGTCTCCGAAAACCTATACGTTCCAGGTGACGGGAGACGAGAAGAAACTTGAAGCATTCATCGAGCTTTTAAGGCCCATCGGCATAAAGGAAATCGTACGCACCGGCAAGGTGGCCATTACAAGAGAATGAGCGTCCGCAAGGCGTAAAAGTGATGCGCGAGGGCGGAAGACTTTACGGGATTCACGACGCCGGATTCAGGATTTTTCATGGGACGCGGGTCGCGCGTCACGCATCGGATAAGGAGGACTACGAATATGGAGCGACAGATGAAATGGTATGTAAGTGCAGCCGTCATCGCATTGGTCTTTTTCTCCGGATGCGCGGAGAAGGGCCCGATCTTTCTGGAAATTCCCTATCAACCGCCGGCCGCCAAGCCTGCTGCGGCCCCGAAGATCGTGGTCGGGCTAAGCCCCTTTAAGGACGAGCGCGGCAAACCCTCGTCGGTCCTCGGAAAAAGCACATACGAGAGCGGCGTAGAAAACGACCTCGACGTGATGGGCACAGTCTCCGAACTCGTTGCGGCGAGGCTCAAGGACGCATTCCAGGCCCGCGGTATCACGGTCAAAGATGTTGCCTGGGACATGAAGCCCGGAGATATTAACGCGGGCGGTGCAGACATTCTTATCGGCGGCGAGATCAAGTCACTCAGCGTGAATTCCGTATCCAAGCCGTTTAAGACGACGGTTACGGCCGTGATCCAGATGAAGGTCGTGGCAGCGGATGCCGCTGAGAAAAAAATCATCAGAGAGCTGGAGGTGAACAGCAAACTTGAGAACGAAATCTGGCCCTATTCACCTCAAAAAATAGAAGACACCCTCTCCGGGGCGTTGTCGGCGGCCATAGATCAGATATTCAGCGACGAGGTGTTGAAGAAGAAGTTCCAATAACTCCGAATACAAGATGCCTGGTGCGGAATATAGGTGAAGTCTTAAGGAATTCGCTTCTCATCCCGCATTGCGCATTGTGAATCATTTTTCATGAAAGGGGACATGATGAAAGTTTACTACGACAAGGACTCGGATCAAAATCTGCTCAAGGGAAAGAAGGTCGCCGTGATCGGTTACGGCAGCCAGGGCTTTGCGCACTCGAACAATCTCAAGGACAGCGGCATCGATGTGATGGTGGGACTCCGCAAGGGGAGCAAGTCCTGGGAGAAGGCCGCAGGCGCCGGGCTCAAGGTTGTCGAACCGGCCGAGGCCGCGAAAGTCGCCGATATCATCATGATCCTGGTACCTGACGAGCTGCAGGGCGGGATGTACAAGAAAGACATCGAGGCAAACATCAAGAAGGGCGCGTATCTCGCGTTTGCCCACGGGTTCAACATCCATTTCGGCCAGATCGTCCCGCGCGGGGACGTCAACGTATTTATGGCCGCTCCCAAGAGCCCCGGCCACCTCGTGCGTTCCCAGTACGTAAAAGGCGAAGGCGTGCCCGGCCTCATCGCGGTCCATCAGAATCCATCGGGCAACACCAAGGATATGGCGCTTGCCTATGCCTGCGCGATCGGCCTGGGCAGGGCGGGCGTAATCGAGACCACCTTTCGCGACGAGACCGAGACGGACCTCTTCGGCGAGCAGGCGGTGCTGTGCGGCGGGACCACGGCGCTCATCATGGCGGGCTACGAGACGCTTGTCGAGGCCGGGTACGCGCCGGAGATGGCCTACTTCGAATGCCTCCACGAGCTCAAGCTCATCGTGGATCTTATCTACGAGGGCGGCATCTCGAACATGCGCTATTCCATCAGCAACACGGCCCAGTACGGCGACCTGACCCGCGGGCCACGGCTCATCACCGAGGAAACAAAGAGGGAGATGAAGAAGATCCTGGTCGAAATCCAGTCGGGCCAGTTCGCGAAGGAGTGGATGCTCGAAAACATGGCCAACAAGCCTACCTTCAACGCGCTCACGAAGAAGGGCCAGTCCCATCCGATCGAAGAGGTGGGCGAGCGTCTGCGGAAGATGATGCCCTGGCTGCAGAAGGGCAAGCTGGTGGATAAGAGTAAAAACTAATAAAGATACCACTGAGGCCGAAGGCACAAAGTATGAACATCAGGACAGGAAAAGTTTCGTCGAATGAATAATCATAAGAGCTTTTCTTCGTGTCTTAGTCTCTTCGTGGTGGAAATATCATGATGAAAAATTACGGGGTACCCGTTGCCGCCGAGGGATGGCCGTTTATCATTCCGCTCGCAGCAATCACGGTGTTGTTTTTTGCAGTCGGCTGGAAGTCCCCCGCCTGGGTCGTGCTCGTGCTCACCCTCTTTGTCCTGTTTTTCTTCCGCGATCCGGAGCGGACAGTTCCGGAAGGCAAGGGTGTAGTGGTCTCTCCGGCGGACGGCAGGGTGATCGTGGTCAAGGACGTCTATGAGCCCACGTACCTGAAGCAGGAGGTCAAGCAGATCAGTATCTTTCTCTCCGTTTTCAACGTACACGTGAACCGGTCGCCTTATGCGGGGAAAGTTGAGCTCGTCAAGTACAATCCCGGCACGTTCCACGTCGCTTCGGTCGACAAGGCATCGCTCGACAACGAGCAGACCGCAATGGTGATCGCAAACGGCAAAGACAAGATACTCGTCAAGCAGATCGCCGGGCTCATCGCGAGGCGCATCGTCTGCTACGCGAAGCCGGGCGATGCGATTAAAACGGGCGAGCGTTACGGCCTGATCCGTTTCGGCTCGCGGGTGGACATTTTCCTGCCCAGGGACGCCGATCTCAAAGTAAAGGTCGGCGACAGGATCAAGGGCGCCAGGGACATTATTGGAGTGCTGCGATGAGAAAGGGGATATACATCCTGCCCAATCTCCTGACGCTCTCGAGCATGTTTCTCGGGTTCTTCTCCATCGTCAAGTCTTTCAACGCCGATTACGAAGGGGCCGCGGTGGCCATTATGATAGCGGCAGTCTTTGACGTTCTGGACGGCTGGGTCGCTCGCATGACCCACACGGCCACGCGGTTCGGCATCGAGATCGATTCGCTGGCAGACGTGATCTCCTTCGGCGTTGCGCCGGGGGTGCTTGTGTATACCTGGACGCTGTCGTCCTTCGGCAAGCCCGGCTGGCTCGGAGCGTTTTTCCTCGTCGCGTGCGGTGCGCTCCGCCTCGCCCGGTTCAACGTCCAGATGGGCAGCACCGAGAAGAAGCACTTTACGGGCCTTCCGATTCCGGCCTCCGCACTGGTGATCGCCAGCATGGTATTGGCGTACGATGAACTCATCCAGATTCTCGAACATCTGAACCTGACGCGGCTGGCGGACGTGGTCGGCAAGGATTACTGGGTGCTGGCGCTGACGTTTCTGCTGGCGGGGTTGAACGTGAGCACCATAACCTACCACGGCCCGAAGGAGGCCAATTTGAAGGAACGCAGGCCATTCGGCATCCTGGTCGGCATCGCGGCTTTTCTGGCGGTTTTGGCGTACCATCCCGCGCTCGTTCTGTTCCTGGGGTCCGTCACCTATGTTGTGGTCGGCCTCGTAGAGGCGCTTTATAAGCAGCTCAGGAAACAGAAACCGACTGCTGCTTAGTCCGTTCCCTTCGAAATAGCGATTTTATAGCGGTGAGCAGGCGAGAGATTAAGAAGGCGGTCTTAATCTCTTTTTCCATTGCGGCGCATGTCAATGAGGAAAATAGAATGAGCAGAATAATCAGGATATTCGACACTACGCTTCGCGACGGGGAACAGTCCCCCGGCGCGAGCATGAACGTTGAGGAAAAAATCACACTGGCAAAGCAACTCGCCAAACTCGGCGTAGACATCATCGAAGCCGGGTTTGCCATCAGCTCGCCCGGAGATTTTGAAGCCATCAGGAGGATCGGTGTCGAGGTCGAGGGGCCAGTGATCTGCAGCCTCGCCCGTGCGCGCAGGGAGGACATCGACCGTGCGTGGGAGGCGCTCAAGGACACGCCGAAGCGGCGCATCCATACGTTTATTTCGACCTCGGACATTCACCTCAAGCACCAGTTCAAGCTGACCCGTGAAGAGGCGCTCAAGCGCGCGGTTGAGATGGTCACGCACGCACGCTCGTACGTGGACGATGTGGAGTTCTCTCCCATGGATGCCACGCGGAGCGACATACCCTATCTCCACGAAGTAGTGGAAGCGGTGATCGAAGCGGGCGCGAAGACAGTGAACATTCCGGACACCGTGGGCTATGCCATGCCCGAGGAGTTCGGCGCACTCATCAAGATGATCAAGGACAAGGTGAAGAACATCGACAAGGCCGTGATCTCGGTCCACTGCCACAACGACCTCGGTCTGGCTGTCGCGAACGCGCTCGCGGCCGTGAGAAACGGCGCGGAGCAAGTGGAATGTACGATAAACGGTATCGGAGAGCGCGCCGGCAACTGCTCTATGGAAGAGGTGGTCATGGCGCTCCGCACGAGGAAGGACTTCTTCGGCGTCGACACGAATATCAATACCGAGGAGATAACCCGTACGAGCAGGCTCGTCACCAAGATCACCGGCATTCCGGTGCAGCCCAACAAGGCGATTGTGGGCGCGAATGCCTTTGCTCACGAGTCGGGCATCCACCAGGATGGGCTCCTGAAAGAGCGCACCACCTACGAGATAATGCGGCCCGAGTCAGTAGGTCTGGTGAAGACCCATCTTGTGCTGGGCAAGCACTCCGGCAGGCACGCATTCCGCGATCGCCTCACAGAGATGGGTTATGAACTCTCCGACGAAGACCTGAACAAGGCCTTCGAGCGGTTCAAGCGGCTTGCGGACCAGAAGAAGGAAGTGTTCGACGAAGACCTCGAGGCCATCGTATCCGACGAGATGCGGCAGATACCGGAAGTGTATGTGCTGCAGAACCTTCGCGCCGAGAGCGGTACGGGCATCACGCCAACGGCTACGGTGGAGATGGAAGTGGACGGCAGGGCCGTAAAGCAGACCGGCCGGGGCGACGGTCCCGTGGACGCGGTGTACCGGACGATCGCCACGATTACGGGCACCAAGAGCAAGCTCGATGCCTATCTCGTCAAGGGCATCACCGGCGGAACCGACGCGCTCGGCGAAGTGACCGTGAAGGTCGAAGAAGGCGGCAAGAAAGTTGCGGGCCACGGCGCCGACACGGACATCATCATAGCAAGCGCCAAGGCCTATGTGAACGCGCTGAACAAGCTGGAGTACTGGAAGAAGGGAAAGGGAAGAAGCAGCTAAAACTCTTTGCGCCAATTTTCGAATTAAATTTGGAAATTAAATGCGCTTCTGAACAGGAGTTGACGGCTTCCCGCGGAGTAAATGATTAAATTCAGACTCACGTCAGGGCCCAGTGCAATCGAAGGAAAAGGCGTGTTCTCGTCCGTGAGGATTCCGCGCCGCACCAAGATCGGCGAGGTCACCGGCGACCTTATCCCCCTTCGCGAGGCACGGAAACGCGCGCGGGGCACGTGCAGGATATGCCTCATCGACCTGAGCGACACCCGTGCGCTGGACTGTACAAAGGGGAATATTTTCCGTTTTTTGAACCACTCCTGCATGCCGAATGCCTTCCTTCGGATCATCCGTAACCGAGTCGAGGTGTATGCCAGGCGCGCCATCAAGACGGGTGAAGAGATCACGGTGGACTACGGCGAGACGCCGCACGGGGGCGGCATGAGGTGTACGTGCGGCCACCCAAAGTGCCGGGGCGTCATCTGAGTGCACGCCTGCTCCTGAGATCATCACAGAATTCGGTGCTTTCAATCCGCGGCTGACATGGCCTTAAGATTTATTTTTCCACGCAAAAGGCCTTTTTCCCCTGCAAAAACAGCTAAAAAAATGTTGCAAGGAATGGTAAGATATTGTATATTTATCAAATTATGATGACGATTACCGAAAAAATACTCGCCGCCCACTGCGGCAAAAAAGAAGTCGTTCCGGGCGAGTTGATCAACTCGAAGCTGGACCTGGTACTCGCGAACGATATTACAGCTCCCATCGCGATCAAGGAATTCCGCGCAGCTGGCGCCAAAAAGGTGTTCGATTCCCAGCGGATCGCCCTTATTCCCGACCATTTTGCGCCGAATAAAGATATAGCCTCGGCGGAACAGTGCAACCTCCTCCGCCAGTTCTCGCGCGAGCACAATCTCTCGCTCTACTTCGAAGTCGGCAGGATGGGCGTGGAGCACGCGCTGCTTCCCGAGCAGGGTCTCGTGGTACCCGGCGACGTGGTGATCGGCGCCGACAGCCATACCTGCACCTACGGTGGGCTGGCGGCGTTCTCTACCGGCGTGGGCAGCACCGATGTCGCTGCCGCGATGATCACCGGAGAGGCGTGGTTCAAGGTTCCCGAAAGCATGAAGTTCATCTATAAGGGGAAGCCCGGCAAGTGGGTCGGGGGCAAGGATCTCATCCTCCGCACCATCGGCGACATCGGCGTGGACGGGGCGCTCTACCGGGCCATGGAGTTTACCGGCGAAGCGATTAAAAAGCTCCCGATGTCAGGGCGGCTTACTATATGCAACATGGCGATCGAGGCGGGCGCCAAGAACGGCATCATCGAGCCAGACGAAACCACGGAAAAATACGTGATCAAGCGCGCCCGCAGGAAATACAAATTCTACAAGAGCGACAGGAAGGCGAACTACGCTGACGTTCGCGAGTACGACCTCTCGGGCATGGAGCCGCAGGTTGCCTGTCCCCATCTCCCGGAGAATGTGAAACCAGTGAGCGCGCTCAGCTCGATCAATATCGACCAGTCCGTGGTCGGTTCCTGCACGAACGGCAGGATCGAGGACATTCGCGAGGCGGCCAAGGTCATCAAGGGACACAAGGTCCATCCCTATGTCAGGATGATCGTGATCCCTGCAACGCAGGCGGTGTACAAGCAGTCCATCAGGGAAGGCCTCGTCGATGTTTTCATCGATGCGGGAGCGGCGTTCAGCACGCCGACGTGCGGTCCCTGTTTGGGCGGCCACATGGGCATTCTCGCAAACGGCGAACGGGCCATCTCAACGACGAACCGGAACTTTGTAGGCAGGATGGGGCATCCAAAAAGCGAGGTGTATCTCGCGAGCCCCGCGATCGCGGCGGCGTCAGCAGTGCTCGGCAGGATCGGACGGCCGGAAGAACTGAAATAAAAAAATTGTATTGGACACGGATTTACACGGAAGCGGCGGATTAAAAGGCGATACAATCGAAACAACTAATAACCGCTTTTGATCGTATTTATCCGCTTTTTCCGTTCCAAAGTCTATTCTATTGAGGTTATCAAATGAAATTCAAGGGCAAGTCATGGAAATTCGGCGCTGATGTAGATACGGACGCGATCATTCCAGCGCGATACCTGAACACTTCGGATCCGAAGGAACTGGCTTCCCATTGCATGGAAGATTCTACGAATCCCGAGTTCATGAAAAAGATGATGCACGGCGACATTATCGTCGCCGGGAAGAACTTCGGCTGCGGGTCGTCACGCGAGCATGCTCCCATCGCAATCAAGGCAGCCGGCGTGGCCTGCGTGGTAGCCAAGAGCTTCGCCCGTATCTTCTACCGGAACTCCTTCAACATGGGGCTGCCGATCTTCGAGAGCGCCGAGGCGGTTGACGGCATCAAGGAAGGTGACGAGATCGAGGTGGATGCCGACGCGGGCATTATCCGGAACCTCTCGGTGAACAGGGAGTTCAAAGTCACTCCCGTGCCGGCCTTTATGCAGGCGCTGATCGCAGCCGGCGGGCTTATGGCATATACGAAGAAGAAGGCGGGATTGATGTGACAGCCTGTTTCAAGCTGATGAAGGCGCTCCAACCAAAGGAACAACATCCAGCAGGCACTTCTCTGTGCAGCCCCTGCGTGTACTTCAGCCGAAACCTCGATCCAACGAAACTTCAATCGGACGACTCGCCTGCACGGCAAGACCGATGCGGCCTCGGCTTTTCCCCCGGAGACGACGGCTGCGTTGAGATGAAAACCAACAACTGCAGCGCGAGGAAGTCGTGGTGAAACGGATTATTCTCAGGGTGAAAGATATTTCCTGCGCCGGCTGTGCCACTGATATTGAAATCGTGTGCCGGAATACCGATGGGATTTCAGACACGGCGGTCGACTATGCAGCCGGCACTCTCAGCATAGAGTATGATCCGGATACGATCAGCGAGGAACAGATTCGCCACATGATGGGAAAGCTGGGGCTGGCGATAATCGGTCAATAATCATCTCGTTCGATTCATTGTTAGTAAGCGGAGGGAATATACTGCATGTCCAAGACCTATAAGATTGCAACGATCCCCGGGGACGGCACCGGGCCTGAAGTCGTACGGGAGGCCATAAAGGTCCTGAAGACGGCAGCGTCGAAAAGCGGCTTCAAACTGGAGTTCACAGAGTTCGATTTCGGCGGCAAGCGCTATTTGAAGACCGGCGAGACGCTCCCCGACAGCGCGATCGATGAGTTCAAAAAATTCGATTCCATGTTCCTGGGCGCTATCGGACATCCGGACGTAAAACCCGGCATCCTCGAGACAGGAATTCTCCTCAAGATACGCTTTGCCCTTGACCAGTACATCAATCTCCGGCCGGTGAAGCTCTATCCCAACGTGGAGACGCCGCTCAAGGACAAGGGACCGGAGCATATCGATTTCGTGGTCATCCGCGAGAACACCGGCGGCATCTATACAGGTCACGGCGGGGCCACGCGCGTGGGCACGACCGAGGAGATCGCCACGCAGCTCATGGTGTACGACCGCCGCACCGTGGACAGGTGTCTCAAGTACGCCTTCGAACTCAAGAAGAAGCGGAACGCCAGGGACCCGAAATACGCGGCAAAACCGATCACGCTCATCCACAAGCGGAACGTGCTCACCCACTGCGGCGACCTCTGGTACCGCGCGTTTGAGGAGATGGGCGCCAAACAGTACCCGCAGCTCAAGCGCGACTACAATCATGTCGATGCGGCGAACATGTGGTTCGTGAAGAACCCCGAATGGTTCGACGTGGCGGTCACGGAAAACCTCTTCGGCGACATCATTACCGACCTGGGCGCCATGATCCAGGGCGGGCTGGGTGTTGCCTCCGGCGGCAACCCCCATGCCTCCCTGAATCATGGCTCCCAGATCGGTAATGATGTCGCCAAACATATTATCAGTAACGATCACATCAAACCACTCCGGATTTTTCACCATCCACATGCAGGTGGCATCAACATGGGCATAATCGGTTTTAATGTCCGGAAATTCCCGGGCGGTTTCATAAAAAGCCCTTTCCCAGAGGTCAAACGCGTACGTCAAAACATTGGTTTTTCCGCACAGGGTAAGCTTTTTGTCTTGGTTGCGTTTGCGGCAGAAATTAAAGGCGTACCGCAGACAGCGTTCCACTCCTTTACGAGTGTTGATGGATTCCTGGACCGCCACTTCATCCG